>JBPCVD010000282.1:0-2507 GCA_051010815.1 Rubripirellula sp. | reverse complement strand
TCGCTCTGCTCATTGACTGATCATGCGACCTAACGTTACCCGTTGCGAGCTTGCCGGCTGCATTTGGATGCAGCGTATGACCGAAGGGGGAGCGGCTTGGCGACCGGATGCCAAGTCTGCTGCAAGCTACGCTGTTGCCTCGCGAAAGAACCGCAACGTGACGTGCGGCAGCAAGCGGCTATCAGGCGGCCAACATCGTCAGTCCGTCCATCGGTCCGGTCGCTGTTGCAAAGGTGTTGGTTTCTATGCCCAGTCGCTGCAGCATCGATACGAAGAGATTTGGAAGTGGATAATTGTTGTCACGGTCGAACACCAGATGTTGTCCGTGATCGAAGCCTCCGCCAGCAAATACAATTGGCATGTTCTTGGTGTCATGACTGCTTGCGTTGCCTAGATTTGAACCAAACAGAACCATGGTTGAGTCGAGTAGCGTTCCACCAGCCTCCGAGCTCTCGTGCAGTTTCTTGATAAAGTTTGCGAACTCATTCACGAGTGCTGATTCAACGATGGTCAGCTGCTTGATCTTGGCTGGATCTTTTCCGTGATGCGAGAGGCTGTGGTAGTCGATATCAACGCCGGGAATTACCGGTACCGAATTTAGACCGGAGATATTGTAAGTCACGAATCGAGTCGAATCGGTCTTAAGTGCAAGGTGCATGACGTCGTACATGAGACGCTGTCGCTCGATAATCTTCTTGTTGTCAGTTTCGTCACGCGGTGGTTTTGCAGCCACGCTCGGCCTTGGCTTCTGTTCCCAAGCCTCGGACAGAGCCAGACGTCGCTCGGCCTCTCGGACCGCTTCGAAGTACTGGTCCAACTTTTCACGATCTCGTCCGCTCAGTCGACGCCCAAATTGCTTCGTTCTTTGTGTAACCACATCGAGAATGCTCTGGCCGTCGCGCAAACGTTCAATTTGTCGCGCCTGTTCGGACGGTTTGCCGGCGAGAAACAGTTTTTTGAATACAAAAGACGGACGCGTGATCGTGGGAACCTCGACGCCGCTTCGTGACCAGGAAAGTCCCGGCCCAGAACTGCTGAGCGAAAGCGAAGCCAATCTTGTCTCACTGCCGAACTTCGCAGCGGCGAGCTGGTCGAGTGAAATTGTGTTTCGAAAACCAGCGCTGTTGGGGTGGGGCGCACAGGTTAGAAATGACTTGTAGGAGCTGTGCCCACCGCCCACCTCCGGGTGAGAAGCGCCGGAGATGACCGTGAATTGGTCACGGAATCCCGCGAGTAACTCGAGATACGGCGGCAGCTCATAGTCACGTCCTGCTTGCGCCGGAATGATATTCGGCGAATGAAGCCCGAGTCCGATATCGATCGCGACAATGCGACGCCGCGTTGCTGACGGATTTTGCGCGTGCCCCATCGATTCCAACAGCGGCAAAGCGAGTGCCACGCCGGTGCCGCGAAGTAGTGATCTGCGGTGAAGCCTTGCCTTACTCATGGTGTTTGAAAGCCGGGGCTTTGAACGATGGCGTGCACGAGTGATCGGAATCCATAGTTTTGTTGCCGCACCTCTTGAACAATCTTGTCGACGGTCAGACGGTCCGAAAAACCGATTTTTCGCCCAATCGCGTAGGTCATCAGTTTAGCCGCCAAATTTCGTGTGATCTGCTCGGGATCGGACGCAAGTACTTCTTTGTAGTCGCGAATGTCAGTGATCGAACGTCCGTTGGGCAACTGACATGTCGCATCCACGGCAGGGCCGATGCGGTACCGAACCCAATTGAAGGTGAAAGGTGCTTGCTTGATCTTGGGACGCTGCCCAGCCTCGGCCATGGTTCGGTAATGCGTCCGATACCCGCCGATGGGATCGAAATTTTCCAATACGAACCCAGGAGGATCAATCTTTCGGTGGCATGCTGCGCAAGAATCGATGTCACGGTGACGGGCCAACTGTTCGCGAATCGTGGTGGCGCCACGAATGTCCGGTTCGACCGCTCCT
Organism: Rubripirellula sp.; assembly: GCA_051010815.1. GTDB lineage: Bacteria > Planctomycetota > Planctomycetia > Pirellulales > Pirellulaceae > Rubripirellula. The sequence continues at coordinate 559 of JBPCVD010000282.1, read as the reverse complement.
ACGTTGTCCGGAGGTGGTGAGGTTGGTTGGCCCAGGATATTCTCCAAGATCCACACGCCACGCAGAACTGGCGATGTGTAGGTTCCATTGGAGGTGACTTTCAAGACACTGGCTTGGGTCAGCAACCCGCCACGCAGGCTTTGTGCCGGTAAGGAGACGCGACGGAATGCTTGCCCTTGGGGACCATCGATCCCGTAATGGTTTGCCAGACGACCATTGAGAAACGTGAAGTCGGAATCGACAAAATTGACGACGCTGAGGTTCTTGGACAAGACTTCGCCAAAGAAGAGTTGTGTTTCGCGAAGCATCGAGATCCGCAGCAATTCATCGAACTCGGGATAGAGATTCGCATCGGGTTCAGTGAAGTCGATGTCACGCAGGTCGAGCCACTGACCGGTGAAGTTTTCGGTAAAGGCATCGCTTTTTCGCGACTCGAGCAGACGTTCTACTTGTTGGCGAAGAATCTCCGGTTCGTTCAGTCGGCCGGTGCCCGCCTTTTCTCTCAACTCCTGATCCGGCATGGAGCTCCAGAGGAAATATGAAAGACGCGCTGCCAATG
>JBPCVD010000281.1:0-4082 GCA_051010815.1 Rubripirellula sp. | reverse complement strand
CGCAAGACTGCAAGCGACTAAACATCAGCGTCTCTGCTGGCAGGGAAGGTGGGGAGTCGTGCATTGTAGCGGCACCCATCCCACCGACTTTGGTCTCACGGACGCGACCAAATGAGCTACGCCCGCGTAGTCGCGAGCCCACACGGTCAACTCTACGGCGATCGCGCGTGCCAAGCGTGGGATGCCCGGATCGACGTGCAACAGCGAAGCCTTGAACCACGCCGATTCGCGAACATGGCGAACGTGGCGCGATCTCAAACAGGCCGCCTCGGTTCGAAACATTGCTCAAGGCTCACAAAAAAGAGCACGCCAAGACCTTGACACTGTTATATAACAGTGTAGCATGCAGACATGACACGGCGTTTTCCCATGGCCGATTTACGCACGCTTGTGGCTCGGGCACTGCAACAAAGCAATTACGCACCCGCCACTTCCGCACGCGTTCGCGCGGTTCCGGATACACGCACGATTCGCTACTACACGACGCTGGGGCTGATCGGTCGCCCTGCCGAAATGCGTGGGCGAACGGCGTTTTACGACGAACGTCATGTCGAACAGTTGGTTGCGATCAAACGCCTTCAGGCCGAAAAGCTGACACTGTCAGATATCCAACATCGACTCGTTGGACTGACACCAAAGGCGATTCGAAAGCTGGCGGAGCTACCACCGGACTTTTGGCCGACTGCCGATCGCTATCTTGCCGAACCGCGATTCCATCGTTCGTCGAACGCTGCGAATCCAAAGTTCGATCTTCCAACCTCCGCCACACCATCACCGGGAGAAACCGCCGAATCCATCGAATCATCGGCCGACGATGCGACACCACAGGTCGAGTTCTGGTCGCAGGCTGCCGCGTTGCCGTCCGAAACGCCCACCACGCGGTCAAACGCTCCGGAACAGGGCAGCATCAGCCCCGCGTCTGGAGCTACGGAAGCGACCGCCGTTGAACGGAGTCTGCGAGCGCACGTGCACCCTGATGTCGAACTGCTAATCCGAGTTGTACCTGGCCTAGCAGAGGAGAACATCGACATCGAGCGTGTACGGCAAGCATCCGAACCATTGCTACGTGAACTGCATCGCCAGGGCTTGCTTCCAAGCTTTTCCTTTTCACCGGAGACTCAAGAATGACAACTTACGTACTGCCACGCATCGACCAGTTTCCATCCGCGACGCAGCAACAGGGTTTTGGCGCACTTCGCTCGCCTCACGGCAATTTACCGCTTCAACAACTGAGTTATCACGCACAGTTGGTCGGTTTGTCGCTTCGCACCACGGTGGTACAAACCTTCTACAACCCCTTCGACGAATTCATTGAGGCAAACTACATCTTTCCACTCGAGGGCGAGCAAGCGGTCGTCCAATGTCAAATGGTTGTGGGAGATCGCGTCGTTGAAGCGAGGTTAAAAGAACGCGGCGAGGCCAGGGAAGAGTACCGGCATGCGATTCGGCGTGGCCAACGAGCCGCATTGCTGGAAGAAAACCGAAGCGAAACGTTCTCGATCGCGGTTGGAAACATTGCACCGGGCGAACCGATCCAAGTTCGAATCGTGACCGTGGGACAATTGCCGGTCGTCGACGGTCAGTGGACTCTTCGATTGCCATTGGTGGTTGCACCAAGATACGTTTCCGGCATCGCACTTCCTGGTCGATCCGTTGGCGATGGCATCCATCACGATACCGATCAGTCGCCCGACGCTTCGTGCGTGACACCTCCGACCCTGCTACCAGGATTTCCCAGTCCGATCGACCTGCGTCTGGTTGTCGACATCGATCCGGCTGGACTCGAGGACGACGCGCGGCAGGAAGATCACGCTGCAATGGGGCTGCGTCAAGTCGGTGCCACTCAGTGGCTGGGCAAACTAGAAAGCAGCCTTCATAGCGTCATCGTCGAATCGCCTACCAGTGGTGAGACGGAGTCCTCTGGTTGCCGCATTTCGATCAATCCTGGCGAACGCGTTGATCGAGATTTCATCCTTCGCGGACGTTTCTCTGAGGACGAAATGTGCAGTTCGATGGTTTACGAGCCACCCACAAACTCGGAAGCGAGTGAATCAGATTCGGGGACCGACGGTCCGTCGCTCGCTGGTACACGACCAGACATCGCTGACGCAACCGACACAGACGCGGCAGAGACCGAGGACAGAAGACTCGGTACCTTTGCGGTCCATTTCGTGCCCCCATCCTGTTCGACCCACACGCCTCGCGATGTCGTGTTCGTGCTCGACCGCAGTGGCAGCATGGCCGGCTGGAAAATGACGGCAGCGGCGCGTGGAATGGCGCGACTCGTTGATACATTGAGTCCGCAGGATCGCTTTCAGGTCATCGCTTTCGACTGCGAAAGGGAAACGTTCTCTGCGGAATCCCCGCTCGTCGAGGCCAGCGACAAAGCCCGTTGGGCAGCCATGCAGTGGATCGGAAAGATTAGCGCCCGAGGCGGTACCGAAATGGCAGCCGCGCTGGAGCATGCCCTTCAATCATTCCGTCCTTGCGGCACGCACAACATTGAGCTGGAAAACCGATCACGATCAGTTGTGATCGCGACCGACGGACAGATCACTTCAGAGGATTCAGTCATGCGAATGATTGGAGAGTCCGATGCTGATGGCACTCCGCGAATTTTCTGCCTGGGCATCGACCGCGCCGTGAACGCCAGCGTGCTTCGCCGCATCTCCAATCGGACCGGTGGAACCATGGAGTTGGTCGAGTCGGAGAAACGGCTGGATGAAGTCATGCGAAGGTTTGCCATCGAAATCGGCGCCCCAACCTTGACGAATCTAAGCATCGATGTCGGGAGCGATCAAGCGACTCTGCAGCCTGCCCCAATGATCCGAACGGATGTTTACCTGGGACGCTCGCTAACGATTTACGGACGACTGCCGGACGAAGCCGCGAAGAGGGTGACAGTTCGCGGCCAACTCGCGGACGGCACGCCCTATGAAGAGACGATCGAAGCATCCTCGTCGTCGCGATTGGCAACCGAGCGAACCCAATCATTCCTGTTGCCTTTATGGGCAAAAGTTCATCTTCGGGAACTTGAGGATGAGTACGCCTCGCAGTCCGCGCCGGAGTTTGAGCTACGGGAAAAGATCGTGGACTGCTCGCTCGAGGCGGGGGTTTTGTCACGATTCACAGCCTTCATCGCCGTCGACAAGGAGATCATCCGACGGGAAGGTAGGCTGCACCCAATCACGCAGCCCGTCGAAACACCCGAAGGAGGGCAGCAACCGTGGCCCATCATCGACTCGGCGCACCGCATTTCGCTTCGCGAACGCGATGCCGATTCGCGGGCAGACCAACAACGTACACACTCCGTCGATGCGAATCGTGGAACCTCACCTCCCATAAAACCTTTGACCGGCAAGTTCGCGAAAGAGTTCAAGGATGAGTTGATTCGGTCAGGCGTGATCAGCGAGTCACAATGGACAGAAGCATGCAACTTTGGTCGCTCTACAAACACCGACTTTGGCGATGCTTTGGAAACCCTGAAGTATGCCGACCCGATTGAAGTTGCCACCGCACGGGCCAAGACGCTGGGCGTACCGTTCATCGACCTACGGCAGGAATCCATTGCGGAAGACGTACTGGAGCAGGTACCCGAATCGGTAGCAAGAGAGAACTCGGTCCTTCCGCTGGAGTCGACGACCACGGCGTTGACGATTGCAATGGCCGACCCGACAGACTTGGAAACCATTGAGAAGATTCGCTTCATTCTTAACCGCCAGATCCATGTGGTCCTCTCACCGAAAGCCGATCTCTTGAACGCCATGAATCGGCACTATGGACAAGTCGAAGGTGAGTCCGCTGACTGCTTTTTGCAGGAGTTCACGGACACAGCCATTGACTTTACTGAAACGGAGATCATCGCTGAATTCGCTCGCGGTTCCGAAGAAACCGTATTCGAAGATGAAGTCATCTCATTTTCTCGTTCGCCGCAAATCGCTAGCTATCAAGAGAGTTTCGATACCGACGCCGACGACAGTGACAGCATTTGCCTTGAGTGGGGATGTGAACCTCTGGAGGAAGTATTGCCAGCTGGGCCGACGTCGCCGGACACCCATGAAACTGATCACACGCGACAGGAG
>JBPCVD010000280.1:0-4853 GCA_051010815.1 Rubripirellula sp. | reverse complement strand
ACGAGCAAGCTGCCACAGCGAAGGCCCAGTCCGAGACGGGAAGTGACGAGATTCCTGACGAGTGGATGCCCTGGAAAGATCCCGAGAATCCCAATGTCCTCGTGCTGGAGCCCGGAAGCAGGGATGGCTGGAAGAAGCGGCGCGACACGTCAAAGGATCCTAAACGTGAGGCGGGTTTGGTAAACCCACAACGTTACGAATACGGTGTCAGTTCGCACGGGTTCCCAACTTTTTTTTGCCTGCCAATGGCGTTTAACGGCCAGGACTTGAAAGCCGGCAAGGTTGATGTCGCACTCTTCGGATCTTGTGCGGACTCCCAATACCTTCAGGGCGGGAAATATGCGGCCAACAAAATGCGTTCGCTGTCGCAAGTGTTCTTCTGGCCAAAGGGAGCCAGTACGGATCCGTACACAAGGGTCGATTATTTCAAGGAACTTGTCTGTGTTGATTACGGGAACGCCGCAGCCAACATCTCGCACAATCAACGCTCGCTGGAGGAGATCGCCAAGGTCATTGTCGAAATCCAGGACGGGGATGCGATACCGATCGGTATCGGTGGCACGCATGTTCAGATGTATGCCTGGTTCATGGCACTCGCCAAGGAACACGGCCCCGGCAACTTTGCGATGTTCCACATTGACGCCCACTATGACGCGCAGGGGCCGTCGAATGGTATCTTCACTCACAATGGCAGCATGATCAGGGATGCCATCGAAAAGGGCCTCATCAAAGGCGAGGACGTTGTGCAAGTCGGCCTGCGCAGCCCAGTTCCCGGGGTCGACGATCTAGCGTGGATGCGCAAACACAAAATGCGCTATCACTTCATGGCCGAAGTCGAGCGTGATGGTTTCGACGCATTAGCGAAAAGAGTATTCAAGGAGCTTGAGGGCAAGAAGCTGTTCATCTCGGTCGACATGGACGGAATTGATCCAGCAGACGCTCCCGCGGTGGGAACGCTGGCGATCGGGGGCATTCGTGCGGCAGAGGGCGCGCGTCTGCTGCGAGGACTCTCGGCGCAGTGCGAAGTCGTTGGCGCCGAATTCGGCGAGTACAACCCACTGATTGATGACGCGAAGACCACCACTGGTATTGTGATGGACCGCCTTATCCGAGCCACCTTGGCGGGAATTGCCTTACGGAAGACAGGGATTACGGATCCCAATTATCTTGCTCCCGAAGCCGTGGACCATGGTGTTAGGGATTAGGTCAGCTGTCGAGCCAAACCCTTTCTGCGTTTCCGTCGAGTCGTGAAGTTTTCCACGATACGATTCGGGTGTGTGCGGTCCTCTCCTCGGTCGGCGCCGCTCTTGCGCCTACTCAGCAGTCATGAAGCATTTCTGGTCCAGTCTTATCCGTGAGCCACTCGTGCACTTTACCGTGCTCGCCGCGGCGATTCTTGCGGCCAACGCTTGGTTCGCGAAGGACGAACGTGAGACGATTGCTGTTTCGAAAGCGATGGTGGACGACCTGATTCGCATCCACCAGGAGCTTCAGCCTAGACCGGTAACCGAAAGCTTGCGGCAGGAACTGGTTGAATCATTTGTCGAAGATGAGATTCTGATTCGGGAGGCCTATCGACGCGGACTGGATCGCGATGGAATCGTTCGGAAACACCTGACGATGAAGATGCGAGCGTTGCTGGCGGAGGACGTTGATGAACCGACGAGCGAGGAACTTCGCCGATACTTCCTGGAGCGACAGAAAGACTACGAAAGTCCCAGCTCGGTCGTCTTCGAGCACATCTTTTATCCGGCGGAAGTCTCGCCGGACGAGGGCCTGTTGGAAGAACTTCGCAGCGGTGCCAAATACGAGCAATTTGGCCAGTCCCTTGGAACGTTAGGACGCGGCGTGCGTCCTTATGCCCAGAAAGAATTAGCCTTTTTCGTGGACTCCGCGTTCGCCGAGCAAGTCTTTGCAATCACGACCGACGAGTGGACCGGGCCAATCGAATCCAGTCGTGGCACACATTTTGTCCGCGTCGTCGAGAAGACGCCGGCTCGCCCGGCGGAGTTCAAGGAGATGGAGGCTTACCTTCGCGAGGACTGGGAGTACGCCCAGATTCGCCAGGGCATTTCAGATAAGATCGACGAGTTGCGCGATCAATACAACATTCTCGTCGAACCAGCATCGGAAGCCAAACCTTGAGACTTGGCCGTTCAATCGCCGCTGCAACGACGATCTTGCTGGGGTGGAATGCCATCGCCGCTGCGCACGACGTCGGTGTCGCCTTCGTTGAACTGCAGGAAACGCCGAGCGGTAGCTATGTACTCACCGCAGGGGCACCACCCGCAGTGGCGCACCGCTACGGGCCGCCCGTGCTGCCGGATCGATTTGAGCTTGCGGAAGGACCAGCGAGCACGAGACAGATTCAGATGGGTCAACTGCGTTACGAGTTCAGCGCACCTGATTCGAGGCTGACCGCGACCGACGAATTACTGTTGGATTGGCCCCGCGTTGGGGCGATGGTCAAGATTCGATGGCAAGACGGGACGACGGTCAATCGCTTCTTTCCGCGCACGACCGGCGGCATCCCGATCGACATGAGCATGCTGCAGGCCGGATCTGGTTCCTTGCTTGATACCGCCTGGCGATACACAAATCTTGGTACCGAACATATTCTGCTCGGAATCGACCATTTGCTGTTTGTTTTGGGGCTGCTGCTGATTGTCCGCGATGGCTGGACACTGGTGAAAACCATCACTTCGTTCACGGTTGCCCACAGCGTGACGCTGGCCCTCGCGACACTCGGAATTGTGCAGGTCCAGCCGAAGGCAGTCGATACGTTGATCGCACTGAGCATCGTCTTTTTGGCGGTCGAGATCATGCATGCTCGCGAAGGTCGAAAAGGGTTGACGGTGACTTCGCCCTGGATTGTGGCGTTCGCCTTTGGGCTGCTTCACGGACTCGGATTTGCCGGTGCTCTGAACGAGCTGGGGTTGCCCCAAAGTGAGATCCCTGCCGCGTTATTGTTCTTTAACGTTGGCGTTGAAATCGGGCAGATGATTTTCGTCCTCGCATTTCTATTGCTCCGATGGTCGTTTCGTAGGCTCGAAGTCCACTGGCCTCGATGGTCAGAGCCACTACCGGCCTACGCGATTGGCACGTTCGCGATGTGCTGGTTTCTTGGCCGAGCCACTTTGATTATTCCTGGTCCCTGGAGCGGTTGATGAGTGAAGGTGATCGATTGATCAAGATCAATGCCCGCCAGCTTGGAACAGTGACGTTTGTGCTGGGGTCGCTTGCGGTGCCCAGCATTGCATTTGCTCATGAAGCGGGTGATGTTGCGGGCGGGTTCCTGAGCGGTTTGGCCCATCCTGTCTTTGGGCCGGACCACGTGGTTGCGATGATCGCGGTGGGGCTGTGGGGCGGCCAGTTGGGAAAGCCAGCGATGTGGCTGTTGCCCGTAACTTTTCCAATCGTGATGGCCTTCGGCGGAATGCTCGGCGCGCGGGGCGTCCCGATACCTTCCGTTGAAATTGGCATTGCCTTTTCGGCTATTGTGCTTGGCGCGATGGTTACTTTGGCCGTCAAACCATCGATGTGGATTGCTGCGGTGATCGTTGGCATGTTCGCCATTTTTCACGGTCACGCTCACGGGACCGAATTGCCCGAGTCAGCAACGCCGCTGGCTTACGGTGCCGGGTTTGTGATTTCGACGGGGTTGTTGCATGCAGCGGGCATTGTGATTGGTCTGCTGGTTTACTGGCCGATTGGGGAGAAACTTGTTCGGCTGTTGGGAGCGGTGATAGCGGGTGTTGGGGCCTTTTACTTGTTCACACATTTGGGGTAAGGCGATTGACCTCACCGCATTATCAATCCCGTGCAGTTGCATCGCAGTGGCCGATTCATTGGCTTTGTTCTGCTGCGAGGCGTACCAGCATCGCGTCGTCGATCTTACTGCTCGTGCTGTTTCCGAATTCGGCACTGGCGCATTCAGTCAGCGAGCGGTTTGGTGACTTCTATGGCGGCATGCTCCACCCGCTAACGGCTTTCGAGCATCTACTGGCCTTCATCGCCATTGGTTTGCTTGCCGGACAGCAACAACCAAAGGAAGCGCGCTGGATATTACTGGCCTTTCCATTGGGATTGCTCGCGGGCTGCCTGTCAGCTTTTTGGGGCCTTGACCTTTCCATTGTCATTTTTGTCAATCGAGCGTCGTTTATCGTCGTCGGGTTGTTGGTTGCCACAGCATGGCATGTGCCTCTATCGATGCTCGTTGCAATTGGATTGTTGCTTGGGATCACGCACGGATACGAAAACGGCCTCGGCGTGACCGACGAAATGACTCGGCTCCTTTACTTGCCTGGCGTCGTGTTAGCCGGCCTTCTCCTTGTCGCGATCGTCGCTGGCGCAACGGTCTCACGACATGCTGGATGGCAACAAATCGCGATTCGGGTCGTAGGAAGTTGGATTGCCGCAATCGGTATCCTCATGTTGGGGCTCGTGTGAGAACAACCACGAGGATTGTGCGCGACGGCCATTGGCCGATGTCTATGGACGTACCGCGGCTCAATCCATCATGCACGTTGAGTCAACGACCGACTTGCATTTTGAACCGTCCTCGGCGCGTTAGGTGCAGCAGTTTTTAGCGATGGATAAGGGCAAGAATGAGGCCGCAAAGCAACTCCACTCCATCAACTACAACCTGCGGAGGTTGGACCAGCCTCTGTCTCGAAGCAAATCGGCTTCGTGACTTCGGTGTGAGCACCGATGCGACTTAGCAGTTCCGGCGCAGTTTCCTCGGAATCAAGTCCGAGAATTTGAGAAGACCGAATCGAAGCGATTTCGCTACGATGCGCTGGTCGATGCACCCTATGCAAGTTCGAGCCGGAAGACTCGAGGACGGTAAGGGC
>JBPCVD010000279.1:0-12003 GCA_051010815.1 Rubripirellula sp. | reverse complement strand
GATCGCAAGTCTCTTGGTTTGGTCATGAGTGAACTGGAAGGCAAACGGGATGGCGTGGCCCGAACACTCGGCTTGCCTGCGAAGATTCGTCAGTCGAATGAACTCGACAAGCGACGATCTCAACACTTGGAGATCCTCGACGAGGTATTGGATGCAACCGAAAAGGCACAGTTGGAACGAGGTGATTTAGAGGATCCGCGTGGACACTACTATCAGAAAGCCATCGAGGTCTTCCGAGAACGCTTGGATCGATTTGAGACGGAAGATCTGCGCGAGCGCGCCGAACAAACCGTGACAGACCTGACCGATGATCAGATTGTCGCGCGGTTGTCGGGAGTGGAATCGGATATTGGCGACTTGGATGAGGCGACCCGTCGTCGACGCGACGCCTTGCACGAGATGCAAAAATTTATGGAAGAATTGGGACGCGTGATTCAGCGTTTTCGTGCGGCCCAGTTCGATTCAGCTCGATCGCAGTTTATCGGAACACTCGATATCGAAGAGGAAGTGGAGCAGGCTGAACAGGCGAATGACGCTCAGGATCTGTGGCAGCGCATTCGCAGAGCTCAGCGCTGGGGAGGGACACAGAATGATCAGCCATCCACGAGTTCGTCGTTGAAATCAGTGCTCGTGAACGCCATGGGGAATGCCGCCGGGGCGGAACAAGCCGATCAGGCGCGGCGTGCGGGGGCTCGCCGCGGTGATGACTCATCGCGTGATGGCAGTGAGTCGCGTGATGGAAGTGATCAGTCTTGGGGCGGAGACAGCAGCCACTCCTAGCATGCGACCCGCATCACTTCGACTTCATCCTGACAGTGAAGTATCGGTTGTGGGCCCACATCGGCTTGATGTCCAATCGCCAGCACGTTTGTTGCAACGGAGACATCGTGTCATCCAATACCGCAAGGTTGCCGAGTGTGATCAAGGGTGAGGCAAGATCTGGAAGGGAGATCAGACGCGTGACGGCCGACTCCAGATGGACGTTTTGCACGAGCCCCGCCACCGTAAGATAGTCATGCAGCTCAGCGGCAGAGACCGCGTGAGCGGCTTCCGTCGAGAGCGGACCATGGGTTTCGTCGACCACAATCGCCTGACGCAAGTCGGCTACCTCTGCTTCGGAGGGGAACGGGACGGGAACGTTGGCGTAGTGGCCCATGCGATACGGGACGACTGCGGATCGACTCGTGGGCGAAAGCCGAATTAGCTTGTCGTCCCTGACCGGCTTGCCCACCAAACGTGTTGCCGCTTCATACACGATCCAATCCGCCGGCGCGTTGATGCTCTGCGGCGCCACTACGGTCTCTCGATTCATCTTGCGAACGAAGTCGGGACGAATATCCTTTTCGACCAAAGATTTCGCTTTCAGCGTCACCGAAGCGAGCGGAAAGGATTTCGACAGGTTCTTCGCTTGTTGAGATGCAAATCCACGGCGCCACTTCAACGGTTCCGACGTGGCGCGTTGATAGGCTTCGACCTGATTGGCAAAGGTCGGATTCTTGGCTGCGAGCTTGGCCAGCGCCGGCTCGCAGGCTTGGGATACCATTCCAAAGCCAATCATTCGTCGATCAAGAACACTCATCTGTTTCAAAAGATCGCTGTAGATCCTGGGCACTTGATCGGGTTTCACCGAAACGGCTGTGGCCTCAACGATTCCTGCAAGTTCCGCCAGCGCCGATTCGCGTAGGGCAAGGACTCGAGGTTGATCCTGCGTTCCTATTCGGTTGGTGATCGCCCACTGCGTCCCCGCCGCGCGCGTCAGTCCAGCGGATGCGATCGCCCACCGGTCGGCGAGGTACGCGAATGCCTCAACGGGATCGCCATCTTGGTCGCCCAATTTTGCCATTCCGCTCGCCGCAATCTGACCACGGATATTTGCTGCCTCTGCGGGAAACGCGTCCGCCGCAGCAAGGTGGTTTTTGATTTTCGATTTGGCTTCCTCCAGGTACTGCGCACGCCGCGCGCGGTTTCGTTTCTCGTCCCCCTGAATCATTAACTGTGGAAACTGTCGCCAATATTTCGTTCGGATTGCCGCGCGAAAGAAGACCAGGTCAGCCTGCATCTGCATTCCTTTGCTTTCCATCTGGGTCACGAACACCTCCGGATCGCCGCCTTTCTGCAATGCGGCCTCCGCTTGCCGAAGAAACTCCTGGTACCGCGGCAGTTCGCGTTTCAATTTGTTACTCAACTTGACCAACACTTGACTGCCTTTTGGCGTGCCAGCGTATGCGTGCGCTAACACGTACATCTGATCGATCAACAAACGCACTTTACGCGCCAAATCGAAGGTAGCCGGTTCACCCATCAACTCGAGTAGTTTGACATCACGTTTAGCCTTCCAGAGGCGCGCGGCTGATTTCGCGATTTGTCGTTCCGAGTAACTGGCTGGGTTGTCGCTCCGTTCCAATGTCTTGGTAACGAAAGCAAATTCTTCGTCGTAGACCTGATACAGGCTTGCGACTAGCTCACTTGCCCCGTCAATTGTTCCGTGGGCAGCAAGCGGTTTGGAAGGATCTTTCGCGTTTGGATTCGCCTGCAAGGCGTTCGAAGAACAAGAGAGCGTGAGCAACAACACCAGATACTGACAGCGCCACGCGATGGGCCTCAAGAGATATAGATTGAACATGTTCATTTTCCCTCCCCACGAATGACTGCGATGATTTCGCCACCATTGATTCGGATCGGTTGATCGTCGGATCCAATCAGTTCCACCATCCCCAGGGAGGCGGTGAGTGCGTTGTCCTCGGGAATCATTCGGTCGAATGTCAGTGCCACGCTGCTACCCGGATTGGTCATCGCGACCGGTGAAGTTGGGCTTGCCTGATAGTACATGTCGCATTCAACGGTTTCGCCCGACAGTGCGGATGCAGTCGAAGAATTGGTCGTGCCGTGAATCAAGACAGCGGGATACGACCGCGAAGACTTTGACGGGTCATAGGAGGCAAGCTGGACAACATTCGGTCGGCCATCGCCAATCGAAATCAACTCGACGCCAGCCCTTTGGATCGGGTCGGTGGATGCGTCCATCTGCAGTGCGATGCTGCCCGATTCGGGAAGACGCTCTTCGACCTCCGTCATGGCAGAGTCGGCAATCGATTGGGTCTTCGCCTTCGCCTCGTTGATGGCTTCTGTGAGTTTTTCTTTTGAGCATCCGAGCGAAACACAAAGGATCACTGCGGGCATCAAGAGCACAAAGCGGAGTGGACCGCTGGGTGGCCGGGCAACCGGCGTCGCGTAGTGGTGTGACATGGTCATGATGGATAAGAGAAAAAGGATTCCCAGCTAGGACGGCGATCAAAGCATCGATCTACGAACAACCGTCCGCCAAAAAAGCTCATCGACGTAGCATCGTGGGCGAAGTCGCCCTGGAGATCAACAATTTGATGCGGCTCGTCCAGGCATCACCCCGGCTTTCCATTCCCACGGCCGTGTTTGCAGCCAGACGTGAGACCATTCGAAGATTACTCGACCGGTGAAACACTTGCCCGTGGCGGTTGAGCAAACCACGCGAATAGCGAGATGAACGCCATCGCCACGAAGAATGCGAAAAGGGCTGGCCCAAATTCGCCGGTGCGATCACGCGCGATGCCCATAATGAGGGGGCCGCACCCACTTCCAGCGACCGTGCAGCACCACACGGTGCCGCGAATCGTGCCGAGATGGGCGCGTCCGAAGTAGCGGACAAAAATCACGTTGGAGACAGCCAACAGCATTCCTTGTCCCCCGCCGAACAGGCTCGCGAATCCGTGAAGCGCGAGCTCGGTTTGGCCCCAGCAGATCAACGCCGTTCCAGCGCTGAGCATGATCATGCCGACCGCCAGCAAGCGATTCAGCGGCCAGAAATCAGCCAGGATCCCGCCGATCAACTGAGCGACGAGCATGGTCAACCCGAACGTTTTGAACAGGTTGGCAGGTACGGTGGAGGAAAACCCAAGGTCGTCGCTGAGCGTGAACAAGTAGAAGACGATGCCGGTTCCCGCCATGGCCCACAGCGTGCTGCTGCACGCAAGGATGTAGAACGATCGGCATCGTGTTGCTTGACGCATCGTCAATGAGATCAACGTCGATTCTGCTTGTTCCTGCAGATCATTCGCGGCGAGACCGTCCACCTCTTGGCCTACTTCTTCCGGACGATTGCAAAAGAAGACCGCCACAATCGGAAGCATCGTGGCGGCCACGATGACAGCCATCGCCTGGTAGGTCGCGCGCCATCCGATCGCGGCGATCGAGTCATTGATCCAGGACGGAATCCAGGCAAACGCGACCGCCGTGCCGATGCTCATTGCGGCGGTAACGCGGCCGATGCGTGTGCGAAACCACATGGAAATCGCGTTCCCGCTGAGCAGCGAAAGTGATCCTTGGCCTAGGAATCGCAACAAGAAGAATGCGGCTAGCAGCGATGCGAAGTTCGTCACGTTGGATGCGAAGAAGCACGCACAGGACAACGCCGCCACCGCGGCCAAGGTGATCCCTCGCAATCCGAAACGATCCGACAGTGGACCGACCAACGTCAACGGTATCGCGGCTAGTAATGTTCCGAGCATGTAGGCCAGCGACAGCCGACTATCGCTCAGCTGCAGTGCCTCGCGCAGGAACGGTGTGAACGCGCTGATCGCAAAGGTTTGCCCGGGGCTTGTGGCGACTTGCACCAGCATCGCCACGGGGATCATCACGTATCCGTAGAAGAAGGGAAGTCGCGAAGCGATACGATGGGAGATCGCGGGTATCACGAACTGAGTACACCCGTCATCCGCGCCGCCGTCGGAAGATGATTCTTTCCGAGTCTTCCGTCCGCTTTGATCCACCCGAGCGGGCGACCATGGAGTCGAATCGCGTGCCATCCTCTGGCGTCACACTTGATCGGCTCCCCACGCATGAATTGGCGACACGCGTCTTCGTCAATCTCAATGACTTGTGACGGAAGGACTTGGCTTTCGCGTCGCAGCGCCCCGGCGTGCGCGGGTTTCCAGGTTTGCCCTGCGCGGTGAGCTAACTCTGGTCCGCCGATTGCAACATCCTCGACCCAAGAAGGCGCATCCACTGGAAATCCGAATACGACCGAATCCTGTTGGCACAAACGGGGCGCGTCACCGAGTTGGTTGTACCAGGTTGTCACATCGACCGAAGTCTTTCCCGATCTTGACTGGTGCCTCTTTTTCCGACGTCGCTGAGGGAGCGCGGGTGTTTGATCGTGGTGGATGGTCATCGAGGCCGCGAAGCTACCGGCGCAGTCGTGAAGGTGTGGCCAACATCGATAACAGCCGGGCGATGTTTCGTATTGGCTCAGAAAATCAACCGGCTTGGGAGTCGCGATGCCCTGGTCGATCAGCCGTCGCATCTGTCCTTCGTTCTCTGCTTCCGCGAAGGTGCAGGTGCTGTAGATGAGTTGTCCTCCGTCGCGGAGGAGCTGAACGGCGGCATCCAGGATTCGTCGTTGCCTGGACGCACTATGTTGAATCTGATGTTCCGACAAGGCTGATGTTTTTTGTTTGCCACGCCCCATCATTGCTTGACCACTGCAGGGCGCGTCGACGACAACCAAATCGAAGACACCGGGAAGTCGAGTCGATAGCGTTGCTGGATCTTCGTTGACAATCGCAAATCGATCGGAGCCGGTGCGAGAAAGATTCAGTTGCAGGGGACCCATACGCGATCGAATGACTTCGTTCGCTAGCACGAATCCGGCCGGTCCGTCGGTCAACGCCTCGACCAGCGCCGACGCTTTGCCGCCAGGAGCTGCGCACAGATCACAAACCAGTTTTCCGCGCACGTGATCACCTCCAGCGCCTGCCGCGGCTAACGCCAACAAGGATCCTGCATCCTGCACAAAGAAATCGCCGCATGCATAGGCGATCGTGCGCGACGGGGCCTTCGTCTCTTCGACAGGACGTCGACCCAGCGGATACCAAGGCACCTCGACGGTGGACAGGTTCAGAGCCTCGGGGTCGATGCCACGACGACACCGCATGACATTTCGATAGGGCCGCGCAAGCGAGTTGGCGAAACCGTCCAGCGATCCAGGACAAGGGATATCACCCAAGGCCGACGCGATTTCGTCAAGCGGGTACAAAGCGACGTCACGTGGACTCATGCTCGTCGTTCATACCATCGCAAGACCGCCATTCCGGTCGAGAGAAAACCGGCCAGCAGCAAGGGTGACGTGAACGTGAACATGATGAAGGTGATGTGGGCCAATCGGCCGACATCCTCTCCGCCGCCGTCCGATTTGCCATTCACCAAGACATTCAGCTCGTCCTGAACCGCGGGTACACGGGATGCATAAAACAAACCGGCCGACATGATGGAGAAAATGACCATCATCAGCATCATGAAACCAATGCTCATCTGTGGCGGTCGACGGCGTAGGGAGGATTGATTCATGAATTCGTATGGAGGAAGGGTCTCCCGATTCTAATCGTCCAGCGAGGGTTCGACGATGCCGAAACCCGATGGGTCCGCGGTTTGCCGCTGGTGCTCGTACAAGAGGATCCCTGCGGTGGTCGCTAAATTGAGGCTGCGAACGTGCGGAGACATGGGCAAACGAAGCGCCCGAGGGTCGTCGGGATCGAGAATTGATTTGGGTAATCCGGCGCTTTCGCGACCGAACACGAAGACATCTCCGCGGCGGAACTCGGCATCCCAAACCGTTCGTTTCGCGAACCGCGAAAGAAAGAACATCCGCGAATTGGGCAGCTGATCCAGAAGATCCTGCCAATTGACCGCGTCGCCCCGATCGAGATGCGACCAGTAATCAAGTCCCGCTCGCTTGAGTTTCGTATCATCCAATCGAAACGCGGCCGGACGTACGATCCACAATTTGGCCCCGACGGCGACACAGGTTCGACCGATGTTACCCGTGTTTTGAGGGATCTCGGGTTGGTACAAAACCACGTGTGCGGCGTGCGGATCACTTCCCGCCGTATCGTCTTGCTTCCCAGTTGCGGACGCTTCTGCCTCATCCGCGCTGCCCGCCGGCGGATCGGGGTCGCTATCATGTTCGCTGCGACCGGCCGAACGATCCGTTCCCTTGGGTTGCAGTCCCCCGCTATCGCGTGACAAACTGTTCTGCGATGCAGCTGTTTTCTTGTCACCCCTGTGCTGGGTCTCGTCCCTCGGGCTCTGTTTTTTATTCATGCCGATTCAAGTCACCTGTCCAAACTGTTTGAAGCGGTTTCAGGTCAGCGACAAATTCGCTGGCAAGACCGGACCGTGCCCGAGTTGCAAGAAACAGATTAAGGTCCCGGACAAGTCTGAAGAAGTTACCATCCATGCACCAGAGGATGGTGCACCGAAAGATCGGAGTGGCCAGAGCATTCTCAAGCCGCTCGAGCGGACCGAAACGGACGTGACCCGCAAGGGAATGTTGCTGTCCGCGGGCGCGATTTTATTTGCGATTGCGATCGCGATCGGATTTCGTCTGACCGGCGGTGCCCCGATCCTTGTGTGTGTTCTGGGGGCGTTACTTCTGGCGCCGCCGCTGGTTTGGGCTGGATACACTTTCGTCCGCGATTCCGAGCTGGCACCCTACGTGGGGCCGGAATTACGCAATCGAGTCTTGATCCTGTCGGTCATTCTGGCCGCATTGTGGCTGCTGTATGCCTTTGTGCCGAGCTACGTCCTGGAACTCGACTCTCCCGCTGATATGTCGTTTCTCGCCTTCGGGATCATTTTTTCGATCATGTTGGCGATTGGTGCATTCGCCTCGGTGGGTGCGTTCGAATTGGAATTCTCTAGCGGCCTGGCGCACGCTGGGTTGTACCTGATCGTCACGCTCCTCTTGGCATTGATGAGCGGCATCACCCTCGCAACCGGCGGATAGACTGAGTCCTCTGCCCTGCCCCTTTCTTCCTCCTGTGGCGTCGCTATCCATGCTTCCCGAAGTCGCCGCGCTCCACCGTATCGGGTCTCTGGTTCGCATCCCGCCATCGCAAGATGTCCCGATTTCGGATCGAGTTCAACGAATTCTCGATACCGCTCCGATGCGTCGTTTGGCATCGATCAGCCAATTGGGGATGGTGTCGTTGGTCTATCCTGGCGCGACGCACTCGCGTTTAGAACATTCGTTAGGGGTCTATCACAACGCGCTGAGGCTGCTGGCGAGGTTTTCGTCCGACGATGATTTCGCTCAACGAATCTCACCGTCGATGACGGAGGCGTTTGTGGTTGCCGCATTGATTCACGATGTGGGGCATTGGCCTTTCTGTCATCCGATCGAGGACATGGGACTTAGCGATCTGGGGGAACACGAGTCGCGAATCGAACGCTGCGTTGTCGGCAGTGAGTTGGCTGACTGCGTGGAGCAAGACTGGGACTGTGAACTCTCGGACGTCCTGGCCCTGCTGGATTCTGACCTGGAGTGCGGTGAGTCTGATCCCGACGCGCGTCAGTTTTTGGCGAGTTGCCTGAGTGGTCCCATTGATATCGACAAGCTCGATTACTTGCAGCGGGATAGCCTGCATGCGGGCGTGCCCTACGGACGAAACTTTGATGCTGGCCGACTGATCAGCGCGCTATGCTTCCATCCCGAAACGTCGCGATTGGCGATCGTGGACAAAGGTCGGACGGCTGCCGAGATGATGGTCTTCTCTCGATACGTGATGTTTAGCGAAGTGTATTGGCACCATGCCGTCCGCTCCGCCACCGCGATGCTTCAACGTTCTGTTTTCTTGCTGCAAAATCGGGTCGACCTTGAATCGACGTTGCGAATGGTCGATGGACCGTGGATTCGTACGCTCCGAAGGGCGGCAGAAGGGAGTGTCGCCGAACCCTTGGTCGAGGGCCTCTTTGGTGCTCGTCGACAACTCTACAAACGGGCCGCCGAATTCAATCTGGTCGATGGTCAGGGCGTTCATCAACGTTTAGCGAGAAGACCCTATTGGTGGTTGGTGGCCTGTTCCGAGCGATTGGCGGATCAAGTTTCGACTCGGACCGGGACCGCGGTGCACGCCGCAGACCTGCTGATCGATGCGCCACCTGTCAAGTTGGAAGTCGACATCAACG
Organism: Rubripirellula sp.; assembly: GCA_051010815.1. GTDB lineage: Bacteria > Planctomycetota > Planctomycetia > Pirellulales > Pirellulaceae > Rubripirellula. Next base: position 3,006 of record JBPCVD010000279.1, on the reverse strand, counting down.
TCGACGTCATCGGGCGCGACGGATCGAGTCGACCGCTTGGTGAGGTGTCGCCAGTGGCCTCGGCGTTGGCGGAGCAGCAATTTGACAACCAGGTCAAGCAGGTGCGCGTCTTCGTTCGAGGCGATCTACGTCAGTCGCTGTCACCCATCATGCAGACGAAAGATTGGGCGGAAGAACTTGTGCGAGCGGCGGATTCTTTGGAGCAAGAGTTAGTATGAGTGAGACTAGTTCACCGACCATCGTGGTCCGTTCAAATGCAAGCGAGGCTTCGCTTGCGACCGCCGACATCATCGCTAGTGAATTGTCGGCGGATCCGAACATCGTGCTCGGCCTTGCAACCGGGGGAACGCCGGTCGGCGTTTACCGAGAGCTGGTGAGGATGCACCGTGACGACGGCCTCGACTTTTCGAATGCGACGTCATTCAATCTTGATGAATACGTTGGCTTGGCGGCGAATCACCCTCAGAGCTTTCGCCACTTCATGCAGGAACAACTGTTTGATCACATCAACATCGACCCCTCGCGAACGCATGTTCCAGACGGGTTGGTTGCTGACGTGCCGAGTCATGCCAGTGACTATGAGCAGAGCATTCGAGAAGCAGGCGGCATTGGCTTGCAGTTGCTTGGGATTGGAAACAACGGACACATTGCGTTCAACGAGCCAGGGTCGGCAGCCGACAGCCGAACGCGGGAAGTCGATTTGACACAAAATACGATTGATGCCAACGCTCGATTCTTCGAATCTGTCAGCGAGGTTCCGAGACGCGCTATCACGATGGGGATTGGCACGATCCGCGATGCCGCAAGCATCGTGCTGATGGCAACGGGTGATGCGAAGGCGGACGCAATTCAGTCAGCAATCGAAGGTCCATGTGATCCACAGAATCCGGCGTCGTTGCTGCAGAGGCATCCGCGAATGACATTTGTGCTTGACGAAGCAGCGGCAAGAAAATTGAGCCGGTAATCTGTGGAAGTGACCTGATTTTTCAAGGCGAAATGCGATGTGGGAATTGTCAGTGAAGTGGTTTACCGTTCGCAGTATCGTCTTCATCAGCATCCTGTCGACAAGTGCGAACTTGCCGAGCTCAGCGACCGCGCAGCTTCCCTACGATCGGTCGTCGGAGCATTTGCACCAGAGTCGATCTGCGACCGTCGCCACCGAAGGCATGGTGGCCACGAGTCATCCGCTGGCTGTATCCGCCGGTGTCGACGTGTTGCGTTCTGGTGGCAATGCAGTGGATGCGGCAATCGCTGCCAACGCGATGCTTGGACTGGTCGAACCAATGAGTTGCGGCATTGGGGGCGACCTATTCGTCATTTATTGGGACTCTGCGACGAAGCGGTTGTACGGGTTGAATGCGAGCGGAAGAAGTCCTCATGGACTTGATCAGTCTGTCTTCCGCGAAAAGGGACTGACTGAAATTCCGATTGAGGGTCCGCTTTCGTGGTCTGTTCCCGGTTGTGTGGATGGATGGTTGGAACTGCATGGCCGGTTTGGTCGCGCGGACTTGAAGGAAATTCTCCAGGCGCCAATCCATTATGGCCGCCGTGGATTTCCCGTGTCAGAAATCATCGCAGGCTATTGGAAGGCCTCCGAAGGCGCGTTGGCAAAGTATCCCGATTCGGCGTCGACGTACTTGATGGATGGCAGGGCGCCAGCGGAAGGGGATCTGTTTCGCAACCCAAATTTGGCTGCGACGTATGAGTTGATCGCCGCCGAGGGTCGAGAGGCTTTCTATGGCGGATCGATCGCGGAGCGGATCGTTGCCTTCAGCGATCAGAATGGTGGCTATCTCAAGTTGAAGGACTTTACCGATCACCACTCGGAATGGGTCGAGCCCGTTTCGACGAGCTATCGGGGCTACGAAGTCTGGGAGTTACCTCCCAACGGACAAGGAATTGCGGCGCTCGAGATGCTGAACGTATTGGAAGGATTCGACCTTTCGGGCATGGGATACCTTGACCCCGAGTATCTGCATCTGTTGATCGAGGCAAAGAAACTGGCATTCGCGGATCGGGCAAAATTCTATGCCGACCCAGCGTTTGAAGCGTTGCCCGTCGACGATTTGATTTCGAAGGCTTACGGCCAACGCCAGCGTGCTCGAATCAGTCGCAATCGAGCCGCGACCGATGTGCCGGCGGGGGATCCAAAACTGATCCACGGGGATACGGTTTATCTCAGCGTGGTCGACAAGGATCGCAATTGCTGCTCGTTCATCCAAAGCAATTATTACGGTTTCGGTTCGAAGGTCACGCCGGGTGATTTGGGGTTCGTGCTGCAGAACCGGGGTGCGCTGTTTGCGCTTGACGACACGCACCTGAACCGACTGGAACCCCACAAGCGACCCTTTCACACGATCATTCCCGCGATGGTGACGAAAGATGGTCGGCCATGGCTTTGCTTTGGTGTGATGGGTGGTGACATGCAGCCCCAAGGCCACGTGCAAGTGCTGGTCAACATGATCGACTTTGGCATGAACGTTCAGGCCGCAGGTGACGCGCCCCGCGTTCGACACATCGGTTCAGCTCAACCCACAGGAAAGCCGGCCGATGGAAGTGGAACGGTCAATGTCGAAGGTGGGATTCCGGAGGCCGCGGTCAGAGGGCTGATCGCCAAGGGACACAAAATCGGTCGAGCGTCGGGTGGCTTTGGTGGATACCAGGGCATCCAAATCGATTGGAAACGAGGGGTACTGCATGGCGCAACCGAATCCCGTAAAGATGGCGTTGCGTTGGGGTATTGACCGAGTTGCGGTATCGGCAGCGAATCTTCGCGCCGCTTTGCCATTCGCAGCCTGTTTACGATCAAGAAACATTGGCTGGATGATCGGGAATCGGGAATCCGTGAAACGTTCCGAATCAGGTCAGGATTTCCCTCACAACCTTGGCCGATTCGACGCCAGTAAGTTTCATATCGAGGCCTTGAAACTTGTAAGTAAATTGCCGGTGATCAATGCCCAGCAGGTGCAACATCGTCGCGTGCAGATCGCGGACATGAACAACGTC
>JBPCVD010000278.1:0-5037 GCA_051010815.1 Rubripirellula sp. | reverse complement strand
GGCGAAAAGAACGAGCCCCCAGACAGGACCGAAAAACAGAAACGAAATCGGAATGGCAGTCAGAAGAAGGAGGCCGGTCCAACGGCGTTTCATCAGGAGAGCCGGCAAGCCAGGTAGGACCAACCCGGACGCAATGATCGCGAGCACACCTGGAGCGTTCCTGTTGGAGCGGTTCTCGTTCGCAGACGCGGAAGGTTTGGCAAGCGGCGGCGAGTATGGATTCACCGGTCGCATCGGGCTCAGTAAAACGCGTAGGACGATTGTTGAATGTTTGGATACCGCCAGTCCATTCACATCCTATCCAATCACAGCCTACCTAACAGTGAAACTCTAGCCTCCGCTCGATGAGTGGCGGATTATCCGACGTACGCGAGCTTCGAACCAAGCCAGGAGTCGACGCTCACAGCGATTCGTCGCCGTTTCCGATGAAGTGGGGCAGGATCGCGATATTTCGCTGCGCTACCGAGGCTCGATTCTCGCTTAGCTTAATGGATGCCACTACGACTCTTGAGGGAATAAAGATGACGATTTCAGTTCGCGATGCACGGGAAAAACTCGCTCAAGTTGGTATCGAGCTTCGGGGAGTCCGCAATCATAAGCTGGCGAAGGAGAGCCCCCAGTTTTTGGTGACGACTCCCGTTGGAAGCAAATTCTCAATGAGGTCGCATGAGGTTGTCGGGTTAGTTCGAGACTTGGCAAAGCTCTCGGTGCCCCAATGATTCGCCGTTTGAGTGGCGTTGCTTCGCCGGCTTGAACTGGATGACGCCCGCTCGATTACCCTTTTCTCGCGTTCTAGTGGCGTAACGACCTGTGAGTTGGCCACTTCCAATTGCAGCCGAAACCGGCTGAAGCGTGAGGCGGACTGGCCTGATAGAGCGAGATTGCCGGGACTCATGGCGATCTTTCAGCCCGCTTGGCTTCTTGCTCCCAGTTTCCGCGATCTTTCCGGGCCCTCTCGCCCATTTATTCCTCGTGGCAACTATTCTGCGGTTTTGTCACGAGAGGCATCATGAGTCGACGAAGAGCCAAGCCGAAGAACGTCACGAATGCTGGCGGCAGTTCCGGCAACCGCACAGCCAGCCAGGCGAAGAGAAGTGCTGCGACCGGAGTCCCAGCGGAAACCCAATCGACGACCGCTCCTCCCAGTCGAGGCGTCCGTGCCGCTCTTTCGTTTTTTGTGACTCTGCATCTCTTCGCGTTGCTGATTTCATTCACGAGCGTTGTTGAACCATCGTCTCTTCACTCGCAGCTTTCGAGCCTTGTGCATCCCTATTTGCGGCCCACACATTTTGCGGCGGACGACCGCCCCGTGTACCTGTCCCATGGACAGAGCGACGAGCAACCGCATCGCGTACAAGTGACGAAGCAACCAATCACCGAGTTGACGGAATCCGGCGAAGCAGATTGGGTGACGGTTGGACCTGGGGAACAGAGCGGGTTCGCGGCGACACCGGGTCTTGCAGTGTCGGATCGTGTGGTCCGTTGGTTGGTCACCGCAGCGATGCTCGCGGAGAACGATCAGCCGAGCATGGTTGCCGATTTGATGCTTCCGTTAGTGCAGAATGACAATGAAATTCAGGGAATCAGGATTGTTCGTTTCCCGACGGACCTAAGCGATATCAACGCTGAGAACGAGACTCCCTATGTGGCGAGGGTCATTCGAAAGGATGATTCGGTTTCGCTCGTTCAACTCAACGAGAAACGTTTGAGTTCGACACCAATAAACGAACGGAAGGTGTCACCGATTCAACGTGAAGAATCGAAGACGAAAGACGCGCAGCCGAGTACCGAATCAAATTCGGGAGACGCAACATGAGCGGTGTTGAACGTCGAGAGTCTGTGCAAAGCGTGGACGTCGTCAGTGACTTGAACGCCTGGGATCAATTCTGGTTTCAGCCTCTCTGCACGGACGCAATCGCTCCGATACGCGGACTACTTGCCGTGTTGGCAATCGTTTTCTTCGTCAGTGCGTGGGCGGACGTTTCGTTTTGGTACGCCGATGGAGGGCCGCTCTCTGGTGAAAGAGTCGCCAGTTTCTTGGAGACGGGTGATCTTCAAGCTGCGGGGAAGTGGATTGTTTCTCCTTTGTTCTTTATCGACGCACCTTGGATCTATCACGCCTACTTGTTGATCGGAATCCTCGCGAGCGTGCTGGTCATCCTGGGAAGAGGCGGTCGCTACCTGGCATTTGGGCTCTGGCTACTAGTGGTGGGTTGGGCCAATCGGTCGATGCTCCTTTCCGGCTTGGCGGAAAGCCTACTAAGCATGGGGCTCTTTGCGGTTGCGATAGCGCCAGCTCAAGCCGCGCATCCCCTTCTTGTCAAATTCGGCGGGCGTTTGGCAGATCGCAAAGAGTGGTCTGCTCGATTTGCGCAGCGATTGCTTGCGACACAGATTACCGTCGTCGGCGTCGCCACGTTTGTGACGATGCTCGGCGGGCGAGTGTGGTTCAATGGAATTGGTGCATACGCACTTGCTGCTCCTGTCCAGGATCGCACCTTCGACTGGACGGGCGAGAATTCGCCACTAGTCAGCATGTTCGTTCACGAATCGCTCACTCACCTGATGGTGATTGCGTTGCCACTCGGATTCGCGATGGCTTGGATTGGGAAGACGAATCGTTTGGGGCAGTGCCTGCTACTGGCTTGGTGTCTTGTCGTAGCTCTGCTGGCATCGCACTGGCTGTACGCGTCCGTTTTCGCCACGATGGTCATGGCAATTCAGCCGATGAGTTCACGCTCGCACTCCTGAATTCCGCCGGTGATCTCTGACGGTCGAAAGAAGGGCTATCTAACGTTGGGGTGGGTAAAATTGCTGTGGTTGCAAGTTCTGAATTTGCTGAGCCGCCTCGGCAGACTGTGTTTGGTACTCCGACGGAATGTATGACTGTACGTTGTCGTAGTTGCGGCCCCACTGCTCTCGCTGTGCTGCGACTTGCTCTTGGGCCCATTGTGCCTTCTCTTGCAAATTGAAGGCTTCCTGTGCGTCACCATTGAAGCCTTCACCCTGTCCCGTCTCGTACCTGTCGAGGTACTCTCGGCCGCGGGTGATTGCATTTTCAGTATCGTTGCGTATTTCACCGCGATTGATTTCGATCGTCGTGTTTTCGCCGTCGCGGTTAACCTTGAACCAGCCGGCCATGAATGCCGCGGCAACCAGCATTCCAATGATCATGAGGTTACGCATTGATGATTCCGTCCCAAGTTTGATTGATTCTTTGCCGCGGGAAGCACTTAGCCCCAGCAAAGGGTTGGAAGCGACGAGTTTAACAAGGCCGCTAGCCAACGCGATGTACCATTCAAACCCGCTTTTACCGATTTCGCTTCGTCGCCGCGACATGAATTCGCCCACGAGATCAAGCGAAAATTTCATGCTAGCATCGGCTTCTGTGTTCCTTCCTGTTCGGTTCGACTTCTGAAGTCGGGGACCAGCAGGTGACTCTTGCGCGGGCGAACGGGCGAGGATCACTCGGCGTCGATCACGGGTGGTAACGGCGGAAGATTCATGTCCGCAGGCGAACGACCTGTTGCCGGACGTGTGAACAATTTTCCGTAGTCCGTGAATCCCTCTATGAATCCTCCGTGAGCTAGAAAGAACTGCTGTTGCTCGATCCCCATGAATCGATCGAGCCGATCAGATTTTCCTGTGGCGTCATGAGAGAACTTGGCATCCCTCACTTCGATCCATCGCCCGGTGCTGGTACGAATCCACTGATTGCCATAGAAGGCTTTGCGCAGCAGATTGCCGTTCTTGCCCACAAAGTTCTCGCTAAAGCTATAGAGCCCGCGCAGCCGTTTTCCCTCTTTCGGCGCTTTCCAACTGGAAATCAGAAGCCAGTCTTTCTTATCGGGATGGAAGTAGTAGCCGGCAAAGATGGTATGCATCTCACCAATGGGTTCGGCGGTGACCAGGAACCGTTGGACCTCTCCTGTCTTCCAGTTGTATTTCAGGTGACTGTGACCACCGGTTCCCTCGTTGCCGAAGTCGCCTGAGTAGACGTCGTCACACTTGTCGACCAATTGAACACGGTTTTCGTCTGCGACTCGGTCACGTTCCGTGGGCTCGCCGCCGCTATCCCAAACGCTGAAAATGATCCGTCGCTCGGTGGGGCTGTTGACTTGCATTCCAAAGTAGCCGCGATGCCATCCGCATGCCATGTAGTACGACCAAATGGGGTCCTCCACTGCCTTCATTTCGCAGTAGAACGCCGAAGCTTGATGCTGCTTTGATATCGGATAGGCGAGGTGAACCGACGCGGCGTTTCTACGTGGGTTTAGGTTGAAGTGAGCATCTGTGACGGACGGTCCTTCAAGTTCCAACTCAATGACGTCGCAATTCGGGGGATCGTCTGTCGTCCGCAATGTGAACGCGTGGTATCCCGGATGATTGATCGTTGACGACTTGAAGGCGACTCGACACTCGTCGCCTGCCATTGCGACGACCTCCGCTTCCTGCACGGCATCGTCGATGGCTAGCGAGAGCCGAACCGTTGCATCGCGTTTCGCGCGGATCGTGACCGACGCTGCGATCGAACCGGTCGCTTTGAAATGACCATGCCAACGGAGCCCGAGATCGGGATTCTTCCAATGCGTCACGCCTGCCTGCGAGATTCGCACGCCGGCTTCGTCGGGAATGCCGTAGCACGTTGATGCGGGAATGCGTAGCGGCGAATCGGCGTTCGCTTCATGTCCCCCGAGCATCAGTGGCAGGGCGGCCAAAAGGAATCGAATGGGAAAGGCGGCCATGATGGTGGAGAAGGTTGTGGCGATGCGGTTGCGTGAATTCAGCCGGATCAGAATAACTCCCGCCGCCTGACACTCGTCAAAACCGCATTGTACCTGGATTCGGTCACGATTCAGTCACGGCCCATGGCATGGGATACAACCGCTTTCGCCCGTCCACGAACTCTCGTGCGAGGTTTACGTTGTCGACTCTGGCTCGAACAACTATCTTCTAAGAGTCCCCTGACCCGCAAAATATCCGCATTCGTTGACTTCCCCAAGCAAAACACTGTTGACGCTGTTCACGACGTTGGCA
>JBPCVD010000277.1:0-4462 GCA_051010815.1 Rubripirellula sp. | reverse complement strand
GTCAGAGGCTCGGATCTACCGGTGATCCGTTCGAAGATCTCGTCCGGAAGGCAGTTCACAAAGGCTTCCAGGTCACTGGCACCGATTTCAATCTCAACGCGAACCTGCTCGCGGTCAACATACACTTCCGCAATCGTCGATGCCCGCATCGCGCGGGTGACCACCAGAGCATCCGCCAGAACGGGGGCACCGACAATCAAGCTTGCGCACCACACCACCGCGTACTTCGCGCACATGCGGAAGCATTCCAGTGGTGTCGGAGTTTGGTTTTGGTGCATCAATTTCATGAATTTTCAAGACTGCAAAGTTTGATCGAAAAGAGATCACGAATGCGAATCGCAAAGGCAATGACGATGCCCACAAGGCTCCCCGACCGATAACGTCCCGCGAGTCTAGCGTTTCGTCACCAGTTTGTGCCCATGCGGAAGCACTCGCCGATGATTCTGCGACGTCCATTTTCGGTTCCCAGCCCACTCAGCAGAGGATCAACCGAATGCGGGTCACCGCACCGAAACTGCGAAAGCACAGCTTCTAGAAGCGACCAATGAACTCCCTCCGCATCAAGTAAAGCTGCCGGACGCCAGCCCTAGCCGAATGTTCATCGAAGCTCGGATCTTCGACCACCACTTCATTGTATTTCCGCGTACGGAACTTAAGCAAACTCGTGAACAATTCTTCAAGGTCCATGAAGTGCCGAATCATGCTGATCACGATCTTGGCGACCACGAAGTCCGAAAGATGCGATCGCTTCAACTTTTTGCCTTCGCTCGCCCATCAACCGCTGAAACCAGAGTAGGATCGTTCGAATGCAAACTTTTTACCCCAACTATCGTGAACGGTTCTCGACCGTTCGCCAAGCTGTACTCTTGTGTTGCGCACTGTCTTGCGGGGCGGCAAGCGGTAGCGACTGGCCCATGTACCGACACGACGTCGGTCGACGGGGAATATCGCCAGACGCGATCGATAATAGCCTGAGTCTATCATGGACTCGTGAACTCCCCGCGCTGACGCCCGCGTTTCACGATAACCGACTGCACTTCGATGCAGGGTACGAACCCGTCGTGGTCGGTCAACACCTGTTGATCGCCTCTTCGAAAACGGATTCGGTCAAGGCCTACGATACCCGGACCGGCAAGGAAGCCTGGGCGTTTTACACCGATGGCCCAGTTCGTTTTGCGCCGGCCGTCGATGGCGATCTTGTTTGCTTCGGATCGGATGACGGATACCTCTACTGCGTTGGACTTGCTGACGGAAAACTGCGGTGGAAACACCGTGCTGCTCCAAGCAATCGTCGGTTACTCGGGAACAGGCGTTTGATCTCAGTCTGGCCGGTGCGTGGTGGTCCTGTCGTTGATGAGGGTGTCGTTTATTTTGCGGCCGGAGTGATCCCGTTTGAGGGAGTGTTCGTCTACGCCATCGAAATCGCCACCGGTGAGATCGTTTGGCGAAACGATCGACTTGGCTACCTCTACGGCCCGCAACCGCACAACACCGAATCGATCGGCGGTTTGGCACCCCAAGGATATTTGTTACTCAACGGCAACGAACTTGTGGTTCCTTGTTCGAACGCTTACCCGGCGAAGCTCGACCGATCGACGGGTGACCTGATTGATTTTCAACTGCCAACCGCTGGACGCTATCCCGGTGGTTGGTTCGCCGCGATTGACCCAGACAAGGCCCGCGCGTTGCGGCGTGGCCTGTTGACCTTCGACGAGGCTGTCAATCGTCGACAACACGAAGACAAAGTGCACGCCGGCAAGGGAGGCGTGCCAGGATTGAGTCGTGAAATCAGATCAGCGGATGAGACATTCAAGTTTGATGAGAAACGATCGGACGTTGATGGCACGATTCATTCGATGATCGTTGCAGACGATGCGTTGTTTGTCGTGACTCGGGAAGGTCGAATCCACTGTTTCCGGCAAGAGGAGTCGACAGTGGGTAACGAGCCAACGGTATGGGCCCTCGATCCAACCGAGTTGGCTCCAAATCGCGAAGCAAGGAATTTGGCGGAAAGGCTGGCCGCGAGAGCATCAAGCGAACATGGTTTCGCGGTTGTCACGGGACTGCATCATGGTGAACTGACGAAGGCTTTGATCACGAACACACGCTTTCACGTGGTTGCATTCGATGACGATCTGCAGCGAGTCCGGCGTCTGCGTGAAGAACTCGACCGATCGGGGCTCCTGGGTAGCCGCGTCTCCGTCATTGCTGCAGACCTGCAGGGACTCTCGCTTCCTCCCTACATTGCAAACCTCTTGGTCAGCGAGCGTGACGTTGATCTTCAGCCTCTACTGCAAACGCTTCGTCCATTTGGTGGCGTTGCCGCCGCTTCTGATTTTGCGGCGGCATCGCTCAATGAGACCAAGCCAGGAAATTTTAGACTCGCTGATTCGCGAGAGGACGATTTCGCCATCGTTCGTCGCGAAGGACCGCTACCGGGCGCGACGGAATACGCCGGTGACTTTTCTCCCAGCGACGATCGATTGGTTCGGTTTCCACTTGGCGTGCTTTGGTTCGACGACACTTTGGCGCACTTCAAACGTTCGCCGCAGCCTGTCTTTGATCGTGGCGCGATGATTTCCAGGCCCAAGAATTGGCGTGTGCCGCGACACAAAGCAACCAACAAACTTGATTATCCGCTACTGCCTCCAGTGCTGTCGGATATCTACACCGGGCGAGTCCTCGACTCATCGGAGAGGCCCGGGCTGCGGAGTCAGTTGCAGCCCAGCTCGCCAACGAATCTCGAATCAAGTCAGTATCGATTACCGGGGCAACCCTTCTCCACCAAACCTGGCCGACTGGTGGCCGGGCAACGAATGAATCCGCTCACAGGAAAGTCTGAGCCAAGGACGTTTCCCAAGACGTATGGGTGCGACGGAGGAGTGGACTATGGCTCGTTCTTCACACTCCGCAGCGGAACGGCCGCGTTCTACGATAAGTCGATTGAAAGCGGAACGGTCTTTCTGAGTGGTCCGCGAAGCGGTTGCACCAACAGCATCATTCCGACTGGCGGAGTGTTGAATGTTCCGTATTTCTATGAAGGCTGTACGTGTAGCTATCCGTTGCCGATCGGAATGTCGCTCGTCGCGATGCCACAAACTCATGAACAGTGGTCGTCGTGGGGCGCCAGTTCTCTCGAGCCCAATTCGATCCAGCGAATAGGAATCAACTTCGGCGCACCGGGCGATCGAATGACGCGTGAGGGTACGCTTTGGCTCGACTACCCGTCGGCTAGCGGCCCATCACCACAACTTGAGATTGAATCGACGGGAGCGGCGAAGTATGCCTACCGCCACAGCCTGTGGATACGAAACTCGGACCCCAAGCCTTGGGTCAGCGCTTCGGTGGTCGAAGGACTCGAACGCTTTCAACTCAAAGATCTAAAGTCGGGAACCTATCTCGTCCGTCTCTACTTCGCTGAACCTCGTAGCGACGGCTCTTCGCGTCGCTTGCAGAACATCCAGTTGCAGGGACAAGTCGTCCATCAAAACTTGGACGTGGCCGAGGAATCGGGCGGTTCGATGAGAGGTGTCACCAAAGAGTTTCCGGACATCAAGGTCGATGACGAATTGACGTTGGAGCTTTCCGCGTCGAGCGGAACCACCCTGATCAGTGGCATCGAACTCATCCGCCAACACTAGGCGGCCGCGACAAGGACGTGTCGACTCGGTGACGCCGAACGTCCGATTGGCATGGCGAGTGGGTTCGGATCGACGCCGGTCTCGCCCATCTGATTCTCTGAGCTTCTGCGATAGGAAGCCACCATCCGCATCTTTCAGGACATTCGTCGGTCTGGGCTGCAGATCTGGTGATGGGTCAGCGCGGAACCTAGCTTTCGACCCCAAGCCGACGCGTTTGACGGCCGATGATGCGAAATTGCCACGCCGCAGGTTGCCTGGCGTCACCACTCCAGCGCGATCCATGACGTAGATTTTTGCTCACGGCGTGGGGCAACACCTGTTGCAAAGCATCTTCGCAGAGCCTGCTTTCCCTTCGAGCCCCGGTCGCCCCGTGAATCCCCTCTCCTGGTTCTCTACCAAAGCTGACCGCGAATCCCAGTCGAGACCTCTTTCAAAACGAGCGAGGAAGCGACGTCGATCCCTTCGCGTCGAATCGTTGGAATCACGTCGACTGCTGACAGCCGTCATCATGACGCCTCATGAGCAATTGTTGCTCGAACTCGTCAACCGCGCTCGTAGCAATCCGTCTGCCGAAGCCGCTCTCTATGGAATCAACCTCAACGAAGGTTTGACGGCGGGAACGATAACAACCACTCCCAAACAGCCTTTGGCGCCCAACCAGATCCTGATGGATGCGAGCGCGGCTCATTCGGCCGACATGATTGCCAATGACTATTTCAATCACACAAACCTAAATGGTGAATCACCGTCGGATCGCGTGCTGGCGGCTGGCTACCCTGTGGGAGCCGCAGAGAACATTTCTTATGGTGGATCCACGGGAT
>JBPCVD010000276.1:0-15834 GCA_051010815.1 Rubripirellula sp. | reverse complement strand
TTGCAACACTCGACACGCGTACCCGCCGCTGGCAGCTTCCGGGTTGGGGGACGGTGCTATTGAGTGACACGGTCGGTTTCATTCGTGACCTTCCCCACTCTCTCGTCGCCAGTTTCAAATCGACCCTCGAAGAAACGCGACAGGCTGAATTGCTGCTGCATGTCGCGGACGCCAGCAGCCCGACTGTCTTCAACCAGATCAGTGCGGTGTATGGCGTGCTAACGGAACTCGGCATCGAGGAGAAAGACACGCTGCTGGTCTTGAACAAAATCGACGCGATCCATGACCCCGCAATATTGAATCGCGTGCTTGACCGGTACCCGAACGCGATCCCGGTGAGCGCTCGAAGCAACAAGGGATTGTCCGCTTTGATCGATTCGGTCGGCGAAGCCTTAGGACGCGAATTCCTAGACCTGGAAGTTGACGTCGACCCATCCGATGGCCGACTTCTCGCTTACTTGGCTGCGAAAGGGGAGGTGATTTCGCGCGAGTGCACCGACTCGATCATCACGGTACACGTTCGAATGCCAACCGGTGCGATGGGTCAGGTGCATCGCTCGGCGCTCGCTTTGCGACCATCTGGAGAATCCTTGGCAACGGAGGATATTTCCCAGGAATCGTTGCCACCGATGTCGGTTACAGAGCCATCCATGAGTGAGACTCCGCTCGACGACTCCTCCCTCAGCGATCCTCCCAGTGAAGTTGCCTAAAGGCGACCGTACGTGCAACGAGTCATGACGATGCGATGGAAACCCAAGGATTCGGTCGCCATTGTCACCGGGGCGAGCAGCGGCATTGGGCGTTGCTTGACTCAGATCCTTGCTGACAGGGGCGCGCACGTGATTGCGGTTGCCCGGCGAGCCGAACGGATCGCCGAGTGGAACCCATCACCGGGATGCGATGACTTCACCACCGTGATCCCGGTTGCCGGGGATATCACCGAGCCAGCGACACGCGATGCCATCGCCGACGCGGCCGCCAGTCTGGGCGAAGGCCAAGTCGATTTGCTCGTGAACAACGCCGGGATTGGCGGGATCGGTCGCTTTGAAGACGCTAGCCCCGACCGACTACGTCGAATCATGGAAGTCAACTTTTTCGCGCCCGTCGAACTCACGCGTCGATTGCTGCCGCAACTAAAACGCGGGAATGCACCTGTCATCTGCAACATCAGCAGCGTCCTGGCCCATCGCGCCGTGCCGGACAAGAGCGAGTACTGCGCCAGCAAATTCGCGTTGCATGGGTGGAGCGATTCGTTGCGAGCCGAGTTGTCAGCCGATGGAATACAGGTCACTCTAGTGAGTCCCAGCACGACGCGCAGCGATTTCTTCGACGCCTTGATTGAAACCGAGCCGGGACAAGCGTCCAACAGCATCGGCAGTTGGCCGCCCGAACGGGTCGCGCGAAAAGCGTTTACTGCGATCTGTCGGCGACGCAGTGAAGTGATCCTGAGCTTGGGCGGCAAGGCATTGGTTTATGGAGACCGCATCTCGCCTCCGCTGCTGAACGCCATTCTCGCAAAATCTAAACAGCAAGATCACTGAACTTGATGGACGCACTCGAAGTCCTTTACGAAGACAATCACCTTCTGGTGGTGAATAAGCCTGCCGGAATCGCCACCATGGGCGCGGAGTCGGGTCCGACGATCCATTCCATGGCCGCCGACTACTTGAGACGCAAGTACAACAAACCGGGCCGTGTGTTCGTCGGCATCGTCAGTCGCCTGGACACCATGACCAGTGGTGCGTTGGTACTTGCGCGGACGAGTAAAGCCGCATCGCGTCTCTCTGCGCAGTTTGCCGCAAAAACGAAATCCAAAACTGATCCGGCAAAGAAACACTCGGGCGTGGCCGGAAATTCAACGCTCGCGAAACACGACACCCAATCGCTCACGGGTGATCCACGAAAGATCTACCTCGCGGTCGTCGAGGGCGAACTCGAATCTTCCCAGGCTGTCCTCTCCGACCAGCTTCGCAAGGACGATACTGCTCGCAGAATGCGAATGGTGGGGCCCAACGCGACGGACTCTCAACTGGCCGAACTACGCTATTCCGTTATCGACGCGGAAAAGCACTGGAGCCTGGTTGCCGTCGAATTGATGACCGGTCGAAAACATCAGATTCGAGTTCAGTTCGCAGACCGCGGACATCCGGTGATTGGCGATCGAAAATACAAATCCAATCGCAACTTTCCGGCTGGGATCGCGTTGCATAGTTGGCAACTACAGATCCTGCACCCGACTCAACGTGTTCCCATGTGGTTCGAAGCGCCGCTTCCTCGCAGCTGGAAAGCTTTTCGAAAGGGCTCTCCGGAATCACTCAAGCAACGTGTCGCCGACTCTCTGTCGCTCAACTTCGACGGTGAAGCTTGACTCCGTCACTGTTTGGCCCCGAGCCAACGTTCGTTCCCCCTCGCATCGTGTCGGGTGGCCAAACCGGAGTCGACCGCGCTGCACTTGACGTTGCCCTGGCGATGGGACTGCAGCATGGAGGCTGGTGCCCCTCGGGTCGACTGGCAGAAGACGGTCAGGTCCCACCGCACTACGAGCTTCGGGAAACGGATTCGACCGAATATCCCGTTCGTACCGAACGCAATGTGATTGACAGTGATGCCACGTTGATCCTGTATGAAGGAAAGCTCAAGGGTGGGACTCTGTTGACACGGCGAATTTGCAAACGGCTCGACAAGCCTTTCCTTTCCCACGCGATCGATCGCAAACCGGTCGATGAAGTCCGTCGTTGGCTTGCCACCACGCGGCCCATGAATCTGAATGTCGCGGGCCCGCGTGAGAGTACCTGCCCCGGTATTTTCCACCGATCGATGGGGTTCCTGTTGCGCGTTCTGGGGGACGAAGGGTCGTAACCGTCACGACGCTTGACGTTTGGACTATCCGGTGCAATCAGAACGCAGGATTGGAATCGGCATCAGTTTCCCAGTCCGGAAAGCAAGCCAGCGCTGAATTCTCGCCGATAGCATTCCTGATCCCCGAGTCCGCAAGGTCTTCCACCGATGGCACCAGGTGAAAGGTAGCGCCGACAGGGGCCCCACCAATTCAACGCCTGCGCGGCGTCCCTTTGGCTTTCAGCCAGGGGAAATCTGCTCACGGATGCGCCCTTCGGTACTCAGGAGTCTCACCGAACCATGAATGTGCATTTCTCTCCCAGACTGCAACGTTTACTGATCGCACTGTCGATCGCCCTTCCCGTCTTGTCCGCGGCTCAGAACACTTATGCTGAGCGATACGATTGCGGCAGTGACATCGTCCCCATCTACGAGTCCGCTTCACCGTGCGGATTTGAACTCGCCGGCACCGAAGAACTGTGTGGATGGGGACCGCTTGGAACCCACGACTCGGCTCCCACGCCGACGCTCGCACCGCCCAAACACATCGCAAAACCGGACAATTCATCACCGTCTGTCCCGACCGTGAAAGAATCGATCGCCATGCTGGCTGCGACGGCATGCCGAAGCGCCGGTGTCTCCGTCGAGCAGATTGTGGAACCGTTCGTGATGGTAGGTCCCTACCTGAACGACTCGCTCGATTCCGTCCAAGCCTTTCAAACTTGGTGGGACGGGGCACGCGACGGGATCTATCCACAACCCGATCCACTGCAAGCTCAACTCGACGCGATCGCGGCCCAAGAACCGATCGACGTCGAGAGCTTCGGAGTGAGCATTCTGACGTTTGAAGCAATCTCGGAGGACGCGCCTTCCGTGCTGCGCAAAGTCACCGGAATTGAGGTGAAAGCGATCGACAGATTGGTCGGCAGCTCCGCGATCATCGCCACCGTTGAGGAGGACTACATGCCGTACGATCTGTCGGCACGAGACCTTCCGCTATGGAGCGTGTTTCCGGTTTCCACGCAACCCTTTTGCGTGAGAAACCAAATTGACGAATTCGACTCCGCGGTGATGTGGAAGGACTTTGACCACGTCGTCAGCAACGATGAAGCTGAGCTTTCGTCGAGCGATGAGGTCGTCAACGCGACCACCGACCCCTCTGGCGACGCCAACCAGGAATCGAACATCACGCTCGACACGGCAGAGGATGAGCTGACGAAGCTACATGTGAATCCAGAGCCAGTACAGGATGTGACCGATCTGGTCAGCGAGAACACTCCCGGAATCGAAGCGATCAGTGAAGGCAAAACGCTTGCCTATTGTGGCTCAGCCGACTGCTTGCTTGACGACGTGATCTGGCAGGTCGAATCATTGGCAGCCCAAAGTTCCCCCGTGCGAACTGCGCTCGCCCCTCGCTCGATCGGTCGAACCATTGCGTCACTGTTCTCCGGTAGCACGCAGTTGTTCGAAGCAGCCGCGCACCGGATCGCGACACGATGGCCAGAAACCGAATCGAATCCGAGACGAAGCCCCTCGGGGGATCGCCTGCTGGCGCGAGCCGGAGCGATCGAATCGTCCGTTGCCCCCGAGGACGCCCTCGATTCCGAAATCTTGCCGGCGATCGGACCACCGATGCCAGCCGACTTTCCGTCGTCCCAACTCGCCGAGTTGCCAACGGATTCGAAGCTCAGGTAGCAATCTCAGCTCGTGTCCGCCGCGGCGATCTTCCCTTGCGGAAATCGCCAAGTCACCGGCACGCACTTCTGTGCATCGCAGATGCAGGCGAATGCGAACCGCGATCGAACGTCAAACTTCACGGTCGATCGCGTGTTCCTGCAGCTCCTCGATCGACGCAAATTCAAGCGTCGAAATATGACAAGCCTCCAGCACAACTGGAGGAGCAACGCCCGCGTCGTACGCCTCTTTCCATCGGGCGGCGCAGAGGCACCAGCGATTCCCCGGAACGAGCCCGGAAAACTGGTACATCGGATTGGGAGTGGTCAAATCATTGCCACGCCCTTTACTGAAGTCGAGAAATTCGGCCGTGACTTGCACACACACCACGTGCAGTCCCGCGTCTTGAGCGCCGGTGTTGCAGCATCCGTCTCGATAAAAGCCAGTCATTGGATCGGTGCCGCATACTGCTAGCTCTCCGCCCAGAACATTCTTTCCTGCCATCGGTATCCTTCTCACGCCAATCACGTGTTTGATCATCTAGTTTGGTCGTCCGCGTCCGGGTGAGCGCCCAGTGCCCACGAGAGACACAAGTCACTCACAGGAACAGGTCACCCGAGGGAAACGGGAAGCCTTCTGCTACCGACATCCGCCGATCGACCACTCGCATTCGATTTGGCACCGGAGTGCCGTTCGTCTTTGGAGCCTCCCTATTCTACGACGACTCGCCCGTCGAAGAGGGGGCCGGTGGGACCGTCACGCTGCACCGCGACATTTTTCACTGATTCGCTATATTGATTCGCAGTCGCAGCCTCCTGGCCGGCTCTCCAAATACTTCCTCCGCCCGATGATTCACCCGTAGCGTGAGGATTCGGCCGCAGCGTGAGGATTCAAAGGACATTCGAAGCAATCGGCAATGGACGCAATCTTCCGAGACCTGACCGAAGCCCAGCGTGACGCAGTGGGCCATCTCGACGGCCCCATGCTGATTCTGGCGGGGCCCGGATCGGGTAAAACGCGGGTTGTCACGCATCGCATCGCCAACATGCTTGCCAATGGGATTCAGCCATGGCAGATCGCCGCGTTGACGTTCACCAACAAAGCCGCTGATGAAATGCGGATGCGGGTCGATGCGCTCGCCCCTGGCCAACCCGTTTGGATGGGGACCTTCCACCGTTTCTGTGCTCAGCTATTGCGACGTTATGCCTCGATGGTCGGTTTGTCCGAAAACTATTCGATCTATGACACGTCCGATTCAAAACAGGCCATCAAACGAGCGATCGCAGCCGCCGGCGTCTCCACCACCCACGCATCCCCGGAACAGATCGCATCTTCCATCAGTCACGCCAAGAATCGACTGACCACGCCGGAGATGATGGAGGGTCACGCCTTGAAGCCTCGGGACGCGTTAGCCGCACGCGTGTATCCGGTTTACCAGCAGCAGTTGCTGACGGCCAACGCCGTTGATTTTGACGACCTACTGCTGCACATCGCGCATCTGCTGAGGGAAAACCCGGAAGTTCGTGCCGAACTTGACGCAAAGTACAAGTACATCCTGGTGGACGAGTACCAGGACACGAATCTGGCGCAGTACGCCATCGTGCGGGCCCTATCGATTGATCAACCCAACCTTGCGGTCACCGGCGATCCCGACCAATCAATTTATGGGTGGCGCGGCGCTGACCTGAATAACATTCTGGACTTTGAAAAGGACTATCCCTCGGTCAAGACAGTTCGCTTGGAAAAGAACTACCGCAGCACGCCCAATGTGCTGCGAGTCGCGGATCAACTGATTCGCCACAACCGGCGTCGGAAACCCAAGGAACTTTACACCGACAACGACGAGGGTTCCCCCGTCATCCTGCGTCTGTATGAGGATGGTTATCAGGAGGCAGACGGAATCGCGGACGAAATCGCCTCAGCACTGATGAACCAAGATCGACGCCCCAGTGAATTCGCCGTCTTCTGCCGCATGAACGCGATGACACGGTCGCTCGAGCATGCCCTCCGCAGCCGCAGCCTTCCGTATCAAATCGTCAATGGACTTGAGTTCTATCAACGCAAGGAGATCAAGGACCTGTTGGCCTACCTGCATTTGATCAACAACCCCAATCACGATGTCGCGCTGACTCGAATCATCAACGTGCCGACTCGTGGCATTGGCGCCAAAACCGTCGAGCGGATTCGCGACTTCGCCGATCAAAATCACATTCCGATGCTCGAAGCGGCTCGGCATGCCAACAAGATCGAAGGATTGGCCAAGCGATCAGCGTCAATGGTCAACAAGTTCATCAAGATCTATGACAATCTCAGTATCAAAGCGACGGCACCGTTGGAGGACTTGCTTCGGTATCTCGTCGAGGAAACCGCTTTTGATGCTTACCTGGAAAAATCAGTCGTTGACCAGCAGGACAGCAACGCGCTTGCCAACGTTGACGAACTGATCACGGCAGCAGTCGAATTTGATCGCCAACACCCGCAAGACGGATCACTCGAGGCGTTCCTGGAACAAGTTGCATTGGTTGCGGACACCGACGCTTTTGAGGGCACCAACGAACGCGTCACACTGATGACGCTGCACGCTGCGAAGGGCCTAGAGTTTCCGTTCGTTTTCATTATCGGTGTGGAAGACGATATGCTGCCTCACAAACGCTCAAAGGAGTCAGAGTGGGAATTGGAGGAGGAGCGTCGACTGCTGTTTGTTGGAATCACGCGTGCAAAAGAAGCGTTGCAGTTGAGTTGTTGCAAACGCCGAGCGATGCGTGGCGACGTTCGACCAGTCATCCCAAGTCCGTTCCTGAATGAATTGCCTTTGGAGGAAATGCGTCGCATTGAATCAACTCAGGAGCGTGATTGGTTTGACGAAGAGTCCTTTGATCAGGGCTACCCGGACTCCTGGGACATCGACGAGGACCCGTCGGGGAAAATCAATGAACCAATCGCGGACGACTTCAACCAGGACGAAGTGAGCCAAGTGCCTCCGCAGGAAGCGGTCGCCGCCACCGCCAAGAAGACGAAACCTGCGATCTCTTCGAGTCTCAAGACAGGTTCAGACATGCTCGCCGACCAGGGAACACCACTGACGGCCTACCGCGAAGGCTTGGCGGTTCGACATGCCGAGCACGGTGAGGGCAAGATTGTTTCGGTCACGGGTCGGGGCCCGAAACGGATCGCGAGAGTCATGTTCAGTGACGGTGAGCATAGTTTCCGACTGGCGTTTGCCGATCTACAGGTGATCGAAGAGTGACTGCCAACGTCATGCCATGAATACTGAGCCGTCCACGGCGAGCCAACCGGTTCGCTGGCCAATCGCACCGAATTGGCGCGGTCGCACGAGCACTTCCTTCGCTCGTCATCTTCTCAAACGGCAGGCGGGATCGTACAACTTGGTCTCGAAACCCGTCACGCACATTCACCCTTCGAGGGCATGATGACCGGAACCCAATTTGGCGACACCGACGCTCAGGTTGGCGTCATCATGGGAAGTCGAAACGACTGGGAGACGATGAAGCACGCCGCTGATGTTTTGGATCAGCTGCAAATCCCACACGAGCGACTCGTCGTTTCCGCCCATCGCACGCCTGCTCGAATGGCAGCCTACTCTGAGACCGCGTCCGACCGTGGGCTCAAGGTCATCATCGCTGGTGCGGGCGGAGCGGCACACCTGCCCGGCATGGTTGCTTCGGAGACGAACTTGCCGGTGATTGGCGTTCCCGTTCAGAGCCGTGCTCTGCAAGGACTCGATTCGCTGCTTTCTATCGTGCAGATGCCCGGCGGCATTCCGGTTGCGACCATGTCGATCGGCGCTTCAGGGGCCAAGAACGCCGGAATCTTCGCCGCCCGCATCTTGTCGCTCTCTGATAAGGCATTGAGTGGGCGACTGCAGGAGATGATTCGACTTCAGACCGAGGCCGTACTCGAGTCGGCTGAGCTTTGAATCAGTGCAAACCCAATCCATTCAGCCGATGACTGACGCGCAATCTTCTGACCAGCCCATCACGCTACAGCCGGGTGCCACCATTGGGATGGTGGGAGGCGGTCAGTTGGGGCGCATGTTCGCGTCCGCCGCCGCCGCCATGGGTTATCGAGTCGTCGTCTTGACGGACTCAGCAGATTCGCCCGCAGCGCAAGTCGCGCATGGGATCGTCGTCGGCGACCTGAATGATGAGGCCGCGATCGATGAATTCGCGGCGCAATGTGATGTGATCACGCTCGAGTTTGAAAACATCCCATCCGCCACCATCGCGAGGTGTCGTGGCTTCGCGCCGACCTATC
Organism: Rubripirellula sp.; assembly: GCA_051010815.1. Taxonomy (GTDB): domain Bacteria; phylum Planctomycetota; class Planctomycetia; order Pirellulales; family Pirellulaceae; genus Rubripirellula. Next base: position 7,047 of record JBPCVD010000276.1, on the reverse strand, counting down.
CTGCCGCCTCCGTTCTAGCCACCGCACAAGACCGCCTGTTAGAGAAGAGCACATTGCGTGATGCCGGACTTCCGGTGACACCGTTTGCTGAGGTCTCTGACGCAGCCACGCTGAAACTGGCTGGCGACTCGTTCGGCTGGCCACTGATCGTCAAGACATCTCGCAGCGGCTACGACGGTAAGGGCCAGCACCGCGTCGAATCTGCTCGTGATGCCGACACCGTGCCTTGGACCTCGGTCGACGGCTGGATCGCGGAACAGTGCATCTCCTTTGACCGCGAAGTCTCCGTCATTGTCGCTCGCACGCCCGAAGGACGGAGCTGTTGCTTTCCAATCTTTGAAAACGCGCACGCCAACCACATTCTTGACGTCAGCATTGCGCCTGCCGAATTGACGACATCGCAAGCTCAGCAAGCGACAGACGTTGCCATCGCCGCAGCCGAAACACTGGACGTGGTCGGTTTGCTGTGCGTTGAGTTTTTCGTCACCGAAGCTGGTTTGATGATCAACGAGGTTGCTCCCCGACCCCACAACTCCGGGCACCTCACCATCGAAGGATGTGAAACATCACAATTCGAGCAACATGTTCGGGCCGTATGTAATCTGCCGCTTGGAAGTACTCAATTACGTGACGGAGCTGCCGCGATGGCAAATCTGCTGGGCGACCTATGGTCTGCCTCGGGTGGGGCCCCACCCTGGGATCGGGCGTTGCAGGACGGCAGCGTGAGCTTGCATCTGTATGGCAAGCAGGAAGCGAAGCCGGGACGGAAGATGGGACATCTCACGATCACCGGTGACGATCGGGATGACCTGGCAACGCGAATCGCGGCCGCACGCGATCGGCTGCGTGACGAAAGCTAGACGTCGCTGGGCTCGGCCGGATGCCAGTTGGGTCGGAGAGCTCGATAGACGTACTTGGCGATCACATAAAGCGTGATCGCCGTCCATAGCCCAGCCGTGTCGGCGACGAAATCCATCACGTCGGGATAGCGGCCTGGAACGAAATTCTGTGTGAATTCGTCTGCGGCGGCATAAGCCATCCCCGCAACTCCGATCAACGCAAACCGACGAAACCATCGCTGAGAATTCGTCACGTAGCAAAGCAGGCTTCCGAGGAAGAAGAACGCCGTGAAATGCTTGATCTTGTCATTGACCACCGGCCCATTCTCAAAGACCGTCCCCAGATCGGGTAAATGCGTGCCAACGAAGATCGCCAGCCAGTACAGCACGAGCACAACGATCGCCAATCGGAAGCCAAAAACGGTAATTTTGGTAACCGGACGCATTTCCGCATTCTCCGTCGGGTAGGCTGGAAATGCCGCCTGAATTAGGGTGTTTGCCAGGGCGGGTAGCGCGGTTGATCTTGGTCTGCGACGCTTCATGCTTCCGTGCACCCTTTCCTGCCTGTAGTCGTTCCCATCGTTCCAACGAAGGTATGCATCGTGATTCCGAACCTGATTGGCCAGTCAATCTCCTCGCGGTTTTTCGTGTTGTTCGCAACCTCAATTCTCAGCTGCGTCTTTGTCGCAGCCACATTCGCTGATGAGCCCGCGACTAAGGAAAAGCCTGTTTCCTCGGAACCGAAGGCTGACAAAGACAAGAAGGACAAGGCGGGAAACTGGAAACCGCTGCAAGGATCCTGGGTGGTTAGTCAATTTGGCGGAGACGGTCCTGCGGAGATCAAAGACAATTCCGTGAAAATCGGCTTCGGTGATCCTCTGACGGGAATCCGTTGGGAAGGCGAACTACCGAGAGAGAACTTTGAGGTCGAACTGGAAGCCAAACGAACCGAGGGCTTTGACTTTTTCTGTGCCCTGACCTTCCCGGTTGGTGAAAATAACGTGAGCTTCATACTCGGGGGCTGGGGCGGTGGCGTCGTTGGAATTAGCAGCGTCGATGGATTCGACGCGAGTGAAAACGACACCACAACCTTCCGCAACTTCGACAATGACCGCTGGTACAAGGTCAGAGCACGAGTCGATGCCCATCAGATCCAGTGCTGGATCGATGACAAAGCGGCAGCGGAACAAGTGCGGCAGGGGCATGAATTCGACATCCGATACGAAATGGACCAGTGCGTGCCTCTCGGGGTTGCCGCGTTCCAGTGCAAGTCCGAGATGCGTAACATGCGAATTCGGAAGCTCGACGAGAAGGAAATCGAAGCGGCCAACGCTGCAGTCAAGGCGGGCGTGAAAGACGAGAAGAAATGAGTTCTGATCAGACGGAAGATCTATTCGACTTCGATACCCACTGGATGACACGGGCACTTGAGCAGGCCATGGAGGCGATCACGGCGGACGAAGTTCCTGTGGGGGCTGTGATCGTTCGAGATGGTGAAATGATCGCTGCGGCTTCGAATCAGCGTGAAACCCTTCACGATCCCACGGCCCACGCGGAGATGATCGCAATCACGCAGGCCGCCGCTGCCATTGACGATTGGCGTCTCGAACGGACCACTCTTTATGTCACCCTCGAGCCATGCATCATGTGCTCAGGTGCCATCGTCCAAAGCCGCATTCCGCGGGTCGTCTTCGGGGCGGCCGATCCCAAAGGGGGTGCGGTCAGCAGCCTCTATCACCTGCTGGAAGACCAGCGTCTGAACCACCAATGCTTGGTCACCGGCGGTGTAATGGCGGAACCTTGCGGACGCGTGCTGACCGAATTCTTTCAGTCCAAGCGAGCCCTGCGGAAAAAATAAGTCTTGTGAGCAGATGTGAAACTATGCGGGTTTTGCAGATTCTCGGACTTTTACTGCCCGAGTGCCTAAAGAGACTAAGCCTTTTCGCGTAGTGCGGCCGATACTATCCGCACAACCCGAACTCGTCCGGACACTGCGCCCGCCATCGGCGAGCCATGCTGGTCATCCAATGTGAACAGTTCGGGGGCATGTGGTCGGTTCAATCCAGAATCGGTCGCGTGTAGGGATGGCAGATCTCGGCCGCCGGCCGAGCTCTCTCGCGAAACTAACTGCAAGACGGTGGAATAAGCGATGTCGGTACGGAAGCTGGCTTCAAGTCTGATCGCGGCCCTGGCACTGCTGGGCGGAGCGGTGACGGTAAGTGCTCAACACCCGGTGCATTTGGCCGATCCATTAGAGTTTGACCCGGACTTCGACTGGTTCGAACCTGTGTACGACCTCGATCTCGAGGACATGAAGCCGAAGAAGCGGGCCCCCACGGGTTGGTTCGCGACTTACGATCGCCTGAACCTTTACGGTTCCCGTCCTGAGTTAGACAGCACCGCAGGTCCCATCTCAGAGACCAAAATCGACAGCGGTTGGGGTCACCGATACGAAGTCGGCTACATGTTGCCCGATGACGACACCGGCTGGTTGTTCAACTGGACCACTTTGGGCGTCGGAAAGTTCTTCACGCAACGTCAAGAGCGTTTGAACCGATACATCGACCCCGCCACAGGCTTCCCTGTCATTGCTCCTCCGTTCGGTGTCGCCGTTCGTCAGGAAGAAGACAACAACGTCGGCTACAACTTCCGATTCTACGACGTCAACAAGACTGAGAACGTTTACAAGTACCGTAGCTACGAACTCAATAAGACTTGGCGACTTGAGCCTTACCACTACGGTGGCATCTTGGAGCCACTGGTCGGCATCCAGTACAAGATGATCCAGGATATCAACTCGTTCCAGGACTATGTCAACTCGGACATGAACCCACCGTTCGCCGGCCCGAACTTTATCTTCGGCGAGCAGATCACAACGGTTCAAGCACGGACGGACAACGAGATGTTCGGCGGCCAACTCGGCTTCCGCTACTTCAAGTACAAGCGTCGTTACATGCTGACCAGCGACTTCCGAGCTTTCTTCGGTGGAAACTGGCAGTGCTCTCGATCTCAAATCGTTACCGATCAAACCTTCTATGACGGCAACACGGTCGGCTCGAACGTTGTGCGAATGTTCCACGATGCCACAGATCCGGTCTACAGTCGAAACGAAGAGTTCTATGTGGGCTATGACGTAAGAGCAGAGCTCGGCTATCAACTCACTAAGATGTTTTCAGTCCGAGCCGGCGTTCAGGTGATCCACGTCGCCCGAGGCGTCTGGCGAGGCGGTGACGGATCGGTGATCGCCGCTGGCGATAATGACCAGGACCTGTTCATGTGGGGCGGCACGTTCGGAATCAATCTGAACCACTAACCGACAAGTTCAAGGGGTTGGGGCAAAACGAAAGCGGCCCCGCGGAGAAAAATCCTCGCGGGGCCGCTTCGGGTTTTGTACGGTCCAGTATTCCGAACTGTCGTTAGCTCTTCGCGAGCAGCGATCGAAGCTCTTCTAATTCAACACTCAGTCGATGTCGCAGTGGGCTTTCTGGTCGCAGCTCTTCCTCAAGCAATTCTTCTGCCTTATCGAAAGTCCCTTCATTACGCTTCGGGTCATTCATGAGCTTCCGAAACATACTCTCGACGGTTGACTCTGTAAGCAAAACAATCTCCTTTGTTGAGTGACGCCAAACCACGGTAACTCGGCCGATGCCTGCCGGATCAAGCATCCAATCGCCATCCGATTCACCGTTAAGCCTGATGAGATTTTAGAGCAGCCACATGATGCCGCAAGGTCTATCATGAACCAAGTTGCTGTTCTACGCAAACTCAGCTCGCCGAAACGGGTCTCGATGGGAATCCGAGCTCCGTCAAATGGGTCGCCGTTTGGGCGACCGCGAACCGGATCTGCTCCGCTGTATGCTCGCTGCTGATGAAGAATCGGAGGCGGGCTGCCGATTCGTCGACCGCGGGGTACAAGATTGGCTGCACGTTGATTCCGTCACCCTTCAGGCGGTGGGAAAGCCGCAGTGCGACCATCGAATTCCCGGTAATCACGGGCACAACGGGAGTTCCACCGCTATCGCCGGTATCGAGTCCGGCCTCTTTGCTCAACTTCAGGAACAAATCGCTGCGTTCCCGCAGTCGCTCCACTCTCTCCGGCTCCGCATCCAACGTGCGAATCGCAGCCAGCGCGGCCCCCACCTGACCTGGTGGCATGCCAACACTGAACACAAACCCGGGCGCCGTGTACCGCAAGAGCTCGATCAAGGCGTTGCTTCCCGCAATGTAGCCACCGCACGAAGCAGCCGATTTACTCAGCGTCCCCATCCAAACGTCCACGTCGCGGGCGTTGAGCCCGAAATGCTCTGCCATTCCGCGACCCGTGTCCCCCATCGTGCCGAAACTGTGAGCTTCGTCCACCATCAACAGGGCCCGATGGCGTTTCTTCACATCAATGAAATTCGGCACATCGGAAAAGTCGCCGTCCATGCTGTAAACGCCTTCGATGGCGATCAGCACGCGGCGGTACTGCGGCCTTAACTCGACCAGCAGCCGATCGAGGCTTTCATAGTCATTGTGTGGAAACGGCCGACGACGAGCTCCGGAGAGCAACGCACCCTGAACAATGCTGTTGTGAGCCAACGAATCGTGAACAATCAAGTCGCCAGGGCCTACCAAATGCCCAATGGTCGTCTCATTCGTCGCGTGCCCCCCGACCATCAAGATCGAATTGTCGACGCCGATCCACTCCGCGATGGAACGTTCGAGTTCGCCATGAATTGGCTTCTCGCCGGAAACCAGTCGGCTGGCCGAAACGCTTGTTCCAAACTCGTGAATCGCGTCGGTTGCCGCGGATGTCACGGCGGGGTGTCCGCTCAGCCCCAAGTAGTTGTAGCTCGCAAAGCTGATCAACTCTCGACCGTCCACGTTGGTGGTGTCACCAACGATTCCCTCGTGCACCGTGAAGTAAGGGTTTGGCACTCCCGTCATCAGCAGCTGTCGTGAGGTCGTCTTCAGTCGACGGTACTCGGCGAATTGCTCGAAATCGTCCTCGGGCTCCACGGCACAGGCAGCAACCGTCTCTTCCTCACCGTCGGTCGCGCCGTCGGCTTCCTCGCTCTCACCTCGCAGCAGCGCCTCGGCACGCGCCTCACTGCCAGGCGGCAGGTAACGCTCGATCGCAAGTGCGGTCTGACCAATCGTTTCGATTTCGTCCAACACCTGTTCGGGGAATCGTCCCGCAAACGTCCGCTCTAACTTGCGGGCAATCTCCAGACGCTCAAGGCTGTCGAGCCCCAGGTCGAGCACGATATTTGTGTTCGCGTCGAGGGAAACAGCTCGCTCGCCAGCCACTCGTCGGACATGCCGCTTGATCGCGTCAATGACGACGGGACTTACGTTGCTGACATCTACCTGCGAGGAACGACCGCCGGCCGCCGCGGCTTGCATCATCGGCTGAGCGTCGATATTCAGCTTTGCCTGATCATTCTCCTCCCAGCGGACCCACTTCGCGATCACCTTCAAGTCGCCATCGCGAACGGCATGCAAACAAGCGTGCCGTTGAATCTTTCCGCTACTGGTTTTCGGGACACTGCTGTTTCGCACCAGAAACACAGCGTCGGGTGGCAATTCGTGCTCAGCGGTCACGGAGCGACGAATGGCTTGCAGATTCCTGTCCCAATCGATGTCTCGACCGCGAACCGTCTCGGCCACGATTACCAACTGTTCCCGACCATCATGATCCATCGCAAACGCGGCGACCGAACCGGCTTGGACCGCATCGCTGGTCTGCTCCACGGTCTCTTCAATGTCCTGCGGATATCGATTGACACCCCGCACGATGATCATGTCTTTGACGCGGCCAGAAACGTACAACTGCCCGTCAAACAAGAACCCAAGGTCACCCGTTCTCAGATATGGCCCCTGACCATCACGACTGAAAGCGTTGAACGTCCGGTCCGTCTCGTCTTTCCGCTGATAGTATCCTTGCCCGACCGAAGGGCTTTGCACCCAGATCTCACCAATGGAATCGCTGGGTAACAATTCACGCGACTCAGGATCTCCGATGACAATGTTTTCTCCCGGCAGCACGGCACCGCATCCCACCAGCAACCGGGCCATCTCTTTCTCCGCGCCGACTGGGCGGACGATCTTTTGATCCAAGCCGACGCGATCGAAAGACGTCATCACCGGCCGGGTTTCGGCGGGTCCACCGGTCACGATCAACGTCGTCTCCGCCATTCCGTAACATGGCAGGAACGCTGACCGT
>JBPCVD010000275.1:0-15560 GCA_051010815.1 Rubripirellula sp. | reverse complement strand
ACAATGGCCTCTTTGGCTGATTCGTACTCGGGTTTCATGTCGTCATCCAGTTCCGCGATCAGTCGATCAACCTCTGCGGACATTTTGGCTTTTAAATCATCGCCTTTCTGACTGGTGCGAACGATTTCCAAGCCTGCATCCAGGAATTTGCGATTCGTTCGAATCTTCTTTTCGGATGCGCCCTCGGCACGCAGGATCAAGGCGGATTGTGACTCGACGATTCTTTTGCCTGGCACGCCTGGACCGGCCAACAGGACGATCAGGGCAACGTCGTCGCGTCGCGCTGCGACCATCGGTGCGACGAGTCCGCCCTCGCTGTGACCCATCAAGCCGATCTTGGCAGCGTCGATCTCGTTAACGGTCCTCAAGAAGTCGATTCCCGCTTCGACATCACGCGTAAAGTCTTCGGTGGTGGCATTGAGGAATTGCCCACCTGACTCTCCAACACCGCGATCGTCCATTCTCAGCACCGCGACGCCACGTCGGCTCAGATAGTCGGCGAGCACTGCGAAGGGTTTGTGACCGACCAGCGTTTCATCCCGATCTTGGGGGCCGCTTCCGCTAATCAAAACAACGGCCGCATGCCGTTCGCCTTCTTTGGGTACGGTCAGCGTACCAGCCAATGTGATCCCGTCCTGCTTGTTCTCGCAGGTGACCTCCCGAATATCATAGGGAAACGGTGGTTTGGGAAACTGAGGACGATTCTCCCATAGGCTGTCGGGACTCTCTGCCGTTTCCACTTTGGAAAGCTTCAATGGAAGTTTCGCTCCACCTTGGAGCCAGTGACCCTCGAGCGTATCGCCTTCGCTATTCTGCTTGCCGACGAATTTCGACGCGATCGCCTTGACTTCGAAGGTGATATTGTCGCCGTCGATCTCAACGTTCGCTGGTATCCCGTTCGCGCCTTGTGAAATGACATCGAGTTGTGCGGTCTTACCTCCGTCCTTCTCAAGGACACGGAACTGCATCTTGATCAACTGCACGCCGGCTTTGAGCGTGCCAGACCAAACTTCCTCGGCGCGTCCCTCGACCACGAAAGTGGCAGCGAAAGCGATGAAGCAGCACGCGATGATGTTGAGTCGATTGGGCATGAAAGCAGCTCGAGCTGGGAGGAGTCGCCGCTGGCATCGATATCGCTAGCGCGAACGAGTCGGCGGAAGTGATGTTTGGAATCGATGCCGCATCGATTTCACGTTCCGGTGAGGGTCGGCGTGTTTACATTCGATGTTGACGACAACTTCTTGGTTTTCGATCCGAAGCATCGCAGCATAACATCGGCAGAGACGCGATGCTCAAGCCGATCGAAACCCTGCCGCCGAAGCATTCGAATCGGTTTTGCGAGAATCACGCTCCGGGAGGCCGGCTCCCTGGGAGGGAGAGAAAAGGAAACGTCGGAGGGTTGGCGACCATAAAAAACCGCACCTTGATGGAGCATCAAGGTGCGGTTAACGAGAAGGATGTCCTTCGAATGAGTCGTGGCATTCCCAACCCGAGTACAGGTTGGTTGCCGGTCTCCGATGTCCCTTCGATTAGGGCCATCCAGCCCAAGAGGCTACTCGGCGCCTTGCGTGCTCATGACTTTCTCCATGACTCGGTCCAGGTTGAAACTGCCCGGTTTTTGTCGTGGTGGAAACTCCTTGAAACTTTCCAGCCATTTGGCCACGTAGGCACCTGACGGTGCAATTGCAAACATGCGTTCGGCATACCACTGTCCATAACCGATGGACTCGTATTCAGCTCGCTCGAATGGGTCGGATCGCAGATCACCAAGCATCGGAGCGCGCAGTTCTTCAAATGGAGTCTGCCAGACTGCAAGGCCATGAGCGTTTTGACGAAGGAACGTGATCTTCCAGAAGTTGTAACGAAGCGCAGCAACGCTTCCATCGTCCGTCCAATAAATGAACTCCTTGCGAGGCCATTCCCCCTTGCCCTGGAACGAGGGTAGCAAGTTGTAACCGTCCAAGTGGACTTTGTAGTTCATGTTGCCAACTTGTTTCCCCTTTTTGAGTTCCTCAGTAATGTTGGGATTGCCCGCAGCAGCGAGAAGCGTTGGCAGCATGTCTTCATGTGCACCGATATCGTTGAGGACGGTTCCCGGTTTGATAGTGCCGGGCCAACGAATGGCACATGGCACTCGGAAACCACCTTCCCATTGGGTGTTCTTTTCGCCGCGAAACATTGTGGTGCCACCATCGGGCCACGTGAACGCCTCGGCACCGTTGTCTGTGGAATACATCACGATCGTATTATCGGCGATGCCCAAGTCGTCAAGTTTGTCCAGGAGTTGACCGACGTGACCGTCGTGTTCAACCATTCCATCGGCATAGATGCCGCGCCCGGTTTTGCCTTCGCTCTCGGCCTTCAGGTGAGTAAAGATGTGCATCCGTGTCGAATTCCACCACATGAAGAATGGTTTCTCCGATTCATGGGCGCGGTCCATGAAATCGAGAGCCGCAGTCGTGACCTCATCGTCAACAGTTTCCATGCGTTTGCGATTCAGAGGTCCGGTGTCTTCGATCTTTCCATCTGCGGACGACTTGATCACGCCTCGTGGCCCGAATTTTTTCTTGAACTCAGCGTCCTTCGGGTAGTCTGGGTTTTCTGGTTCTTCTTCGGCGTTGAGGTGGTAAAGGTTGCCAAAGAATTCATCGAAACCATGAGCGGTGGGCAGCATGCTATCGAGGTCACCAAGATGGTTCTTGCCGAACTGTCCGGTCATGTAGCCGTAAGGCTTGAGTAAGCCCGCGATGGTCGGGTCCTCTTTTTGCATGCCCTCGGTTGCTCCGGGCAGACCAACTTTGGTCAGGCCGGTTCGAATCGGGGATTGGCCCGTGATGAACGCCGCGCGACCTGCGGTACAACTTTGTTGCCCATACCAATCGGTGAAGACCGCACCCTCGCGCGCGATGCGGTCGATGTTGGGTGTGCGATAGCCCATCATGCCCATGTTGTAGGCACTGACATTGAATTGCCCGATGTCGTCCCCCCAAATCACGAGAATATTTGGCTTCTTGTCTTGGGCATCACTGTTGGCAATCAGGCCGAGGGTGAACCCGAGTCCGATTACGAGTGAAGCGAAATGTTTCAGGCTCCATCGCTTATGCATGGCATTCTCCAAAGTTGCGCGAACGTGTTACGAATGAAACAGTTTTATGTCGCGTTGGATGGCTCGGGTCAAGCATTTTCGGGATGCCAATGAGTCGTTTTACGCTCCTTTCTAGATGGCTCGATCTCTAATGTACTTGAGGCTGATTTTCGATCGCGGCGCGAACTCGTTCGCCGAAGCGTGGCGCCGAGACGCCCTCGGAAGTTCGCCCGCTGGGACGCTACACTCAAGGGACGGAAGCTTCCACGGAAAGGCAGACGACGAGGCCATACTAGAAGGCAGCGCTGACTCGCGCTAGAATGCCGGTCTATTCATGACGCGGGGTGCCGAGTAAACGAGATTCCATTGCGCAAGCCGATTCCGACGACTTACGAAGGCGTATCGCCGGATCCCGTGCTTCTGATGGGAATGCACAACTCGGGAAGCACGGCCCTCTCAAGATGCCTTCACGCTTGCGGATTGTTCATGGTGAACAATGCGACGCAATGCGAGTCGCATTTTTTCTCAAATTACGTCAATGACGAATTGTTGATGGGGGGCGGGTCGAACTGGGCAAACCTGCCGATCATGTCCGTCGATGAGGTGATGAGCTATCGCGACACCGTTGGCAAGTTCATGCTGGAGCAATGGCGGATCGACCTGATGCAGTGGGGTTACGACGGGACGTCTCCCTGGGGAATCAAAGACGCGAGAACCTGTGTCTTGCTGCCGCTTTATTTAGATGTGTTCCCCAACAGCAAGGTGTTGTTCATTCGCCGCGATCCGGATGACATTGCCGCATCGCTCTCGCATCGAGAAAAGCCAGGTGTGGGAGTTCACAATGATCCGCAGCATTGGAAAGAATTGACGCTCGCCCACTTTGAACGGGTCGAGACCTATGGCAACGCGCATCCCTGGTTTCACACGGTTGGCTACGAAGAGCTGTGCATGGAGCCCGCCAAAGTGGGGCGACGTGTGCATGAATTCCTGGAGTTGCCATTCACTGATGAACATGGATCGGTTTATCAAAGTACGTTGCACCGTGATCGCGTAGGAACTCGAGCTTGGACAAGTTTCAAGTGGCGAGTGATGGCGATCAAGAAGGGGCTAAAGGTGATGTGCGAATGAGCGCGGCAACGTTGAGAAAAATGGCGACGTTGGCGGGACGACTCAGTCGGCGCACACGTTACGAAATTGCCAGGTTGATCATGCCCAGTACGGCTGTCTTGGGGCCCAAGGTTGTGCCGCGTGTTTCTGGTCCGCTCATTGAACGCAAGGACGTAAAACTGAATCTGGGTTGCGGGCCCATGCATTTGGACGGATATATCAACGTCGACGGTGACTCCCGGGCTTGTGCAGATTTCTACATAGACTTCTCCGAGCTGGGAGACGCCTTCGCGCCGGGAAGCATCCGAGAAATTCTGATGGTTCACTCGTTGAGTTATTTGAACCTCTGGCAAGCCAAGAACTTCTTCGTCACTGCCTTTCGTCTGATCTCGCCGGGCGGCAAGTTGATCATCGAGTTACCGTCGATTGAAAAATGCTCGCAGCATCTGCTTGCTTCACGTGGAGATGAGGCAGCGTACCTGGAGGGGGTCCGAGGCATTTATGCCTTCGATTTGTCGGAGATCACGAACCAGATCGAGTTCACGCCGTATTCATTTGGTTGGTCGGCGTGGCATTTGGAGCAAGAGCTTCGAGCCGCGGGTTTCGGCGAAGTGATCGAATCTGAGCCCCACTTTCATGAACAGCCTTGGCGAGATATACGCCTGGAAGCGATCAAATAATGTCGAAGTTCGCCGATACTCGCGATGAGTCGATCTTGCCTGTCGAAGGCAAGAATCTAGTGCTGTTCCATCCGCACATTCCGGAAGCGGCGATCGAAGGCATTGCTGATACCCTGAAGACTCGTTGGATCGGACAGGGGCCCAAAGTCGAGGAGTTCGAGCGACGCTTCCCTCAGGCGATTTCATCGGATCAATCTGCAATCGCAGTTGGTTCGTGCACCGATGCCCTTCACTTGTCTTATGTGTTGAGTGAGCTGAAGGCGGGCGACGAAGTGATCGTTCCCGTCTTCACGTGTACCGCGACGAACATTCCGTTGTTGTATCACGGGGTGAAGATTCGTTTTGCGGATGTGCAGCCGAAAACCATGAACATGTGTCCGGATCACGTTCGGTCACTCGTGACCGAACGGACGAAAGCCATCGTTTGTGTGCACTACGGTGGTTTGCCTTGCGACATGGACGAGTTGCAGGCCATCGCCTCGGAATGTGGGATTCCCCTGATCGAGGACGCTGCGCAGGCCGTCGGCGCCATCTACAAAGGCAAGCCAGTCGGTGGGATCTCTGACTTCACCGCGTTTTCGTTTCAGGCGATCAAGCACATCACGACCGGTGACGGCGGGATGTTGCTGGTTCGCGACCCCAATTTGGTAGCAAAGGCGAAGCGAATTCGTTGGTTTGGGATCGACCGCGAAGCGAAACAAGGCGGAACCTGGGAAAACGACATTGTCGAGGTTGGCTACAAGTATCAGATGACTGACATCGGCGCTGCGATGGGTTTGGCGTCTCTCGATACCCTCAGTGAGACGCTTTCTTTGCGTCAGTCACTGTTGGCAAGATACATTCAGCGGCTCTCCGATTTTGACGGAATCGATATCGTTGGTGCACAATGCGACGATCGCGTTCATGCGGCGTGGCTATGCACGGTGTTGGTGGATAATCGGAAGGAACTGGAACGCAAATTGAGAGAAGTTGCGATCGAGTCTGGACAAGTTCATTTTCGAAATGACCGCTACAGCGTGTTTGAGGAATATCGCGAAGCGGCCCTTCCAAATATGGACGCGTTGGAAGATCGGTATCTCGTATTGCCGCTCCATACACACATGGATTTAGCAGATGTCGATCGTGTTTGTGACGTGATTCATTCCGGTTGGTAGTCCTCGCACACAGTCGGCGTGATGCCTAAAGTCCTCGTTGTTTATGAATCGCTCGCGACGCCCAGCACGACCGTGCGTGCGTTGCAGTTTCGTGATTGTTTTGAGCGGGACGAGGAGCTTGACGCCACCTTCATTGGTCGTACGAGCGAACGTATGAATCGCGTGATGGAACGCTGGCCTTGGCGACCGGCGGTTCGGCGGCCAGCGGAAATCTGGGAACAAAATGTGATCCGCCGCCGGGAAGATGGAATCGTTCGAAAGGCGAAGGAAGCTGACCTCGTCATGATGATGACGGTGCCGTCGTGGTCACTCCACCAGCGTTTGGCTGAATTACCAAATACCAAATTGGTCACGGATCTGATCGATGCATTGTGGTTGCCCGGCTTTCAACAACAGGGATGGGGGAATATTCATGAAATGTTGTCATCCTCTGATGCGGTGATCTGCGAAAACGAATTCACGGCGGCTTACACGCGGGATCACAATTCGTCGGTTTTTGTCGTGCCAGATGCTCCTCAAATTGAGGCGTTTGATTCCCAACGTCAAAGCGTTGAACGTGATTCCTCGCAGTGCACGATTGGCTGGATAGGCGGCAAATACACCGCGGACGCGCTGTACCGGATATTCGAGCCATTGGAGGCCGTCTTCCAAAAGCACGGCAATGTGACGCTGCGGTTGGTTGGCGCCGATCCCGATCGATTGCCACGTTTCGAGGCGGTGCGCCACAGTGTTCAAACGTCGTATGATCAAAACCGCATGGTCCGCGAAGTGCTTGCCATGGACATCGGGATATTTCCGATGTTCGACGTTGCGGAATCAATGTACCGCGGTGCGTTGAAGTCTCGCATCTATATGGCGGGCGAAGCCGCCGTGATCGGTCAGCGACTCGGGGAGAATGAATCGCTGATCATCAATGGTGAGAATGGTTTGTTGGCCGGCGATGACCAACAATGGGTGGACGCGCTTGAGCAGTTGATTGGCGACGATGCGTTTCGCAAGCGGATTGCGACCGCAGGCCGCTCGACGATTGAGCGCAGTTTTACGCGAGACGAAAGCTATCGTCGTCTTCGAGCGTCTCTGCTGGCGGTGCTTGACGAGACGACGAAAGAAGAAGTCGCTCGCTAAACTTTATCGGGCCCGATACTTGTGCTGGTTCAAGCCGACCAGTTCATAGGTTTCGCGGAACTCAACGGTGTTCAGGTTTTCGGTGTCGCACCAGCACTCTGTTCCCGGGCACATCGCGGGAGCCTCCAGCAGATGAAGTTCGTCGAACAGATTTCCCATGGGCGTCTTGTAGGTGCCGCATCGCGAAATGTTGCCGTTGATGTCAACGTAGACGTAGTCAACACCTGCATAGCACTTTCCGGGTTGCGTCAACTCCACCATGTGCTGAAAGTCATGGTCGGAATAGAACTCGCGTTTGAGCAGTTCACGGTCGTCTGGTGAATAGGATTCCGGGAACTTCTTTTCCTCGTGCCAGCCATGGAACGCTTGTACGAACACCTCAAGACCGGCATCTTCCAGTCGCTTTTTGTTCTCGCTCAGGTTCGCCATCAAGGGCGGCCAGGCGACCAAGACAATCGCCAGGTCAACGACTCGATTGACCTCCACAGCGGTATCGATCCATTTTTGAACGTCCTTGATTTCGGTCGGGTGAAAGCTGCAGACCAATGCGAGACGAGACAGATCGAAGCCTTGAAAAATCTTCTCGTATTGCTTGAAGCTGAACGATAGATTCGAAATCAAGTTCACGGCGTGCGTGTTCGAGTGATTCGACAGGCGTCGCGCTCCCTCGACCACTTTCTTGTTGATGAATGTCTCTCCGCCAACTCCAATCCGAACATCCATCGAATAGGGAAGTTCTGCGAAGCGATCGATCACTCGAAGGTACTTCTCTTCGTCCCATTGGGCTGCTTCGGTTTCCGCAGCCTGTCCGGTGATCTTCTTGCCGATCGCGGCCACCTTGGCCGCAACCGCGGTCGGGCTGGTGATATTGTTGCTGATGCGGGTTAGAATCGGCAACGAAGCTTTCTCTTCGTTGTCACCGATAGGTTGATGGGTGACGCAATAGTCGCAATCGTAGTTGCAGATATCCCATCCTGTTCCAAAGCGGACCTTCAGACGTTGTTTGTTCTCGGAGTTGGGCAAGATCGCGTTCCTTGGATTGGAAATGGCAGGTCCAGATTCTATGTGATCGGCCCGTCGCCGTTTTGATTCTAGGTCTAGAGGTAAGAGAGTCAAACCTGAGATGATGGGAACGAGTCCTGTCCCTTCATGGCCGTTTTCCAAATTATCGCCCAATCGAACTCAATGCCGTTTCGTTCGTAGCAAAGATGCGCCGCACGCAGTCGCTTCGATTCGTCCGACCTTTCAGCCAGTCCCGTTCCCTGTCATCCCGTGCGATCGACTGACGCGCGAGTCCCCCGAGACCCATCGAAGCATGCTAACCACCCGCCAGCTTCTTCGAGGTTTTGGGATGGACCGGGCGGTGTTCTATGCGATGGGCGCACGGATTTGGCAAATACCCTCGGGGATCGTCACCGCGACGTTGATCGCGTTGTGCCTGGATGAACGACAGCAGGGGATCTACTTATTGCTGTGGTGGTTGGTGGGGTTTCAGGCGCTGGTCGATGCAGGCCTGCTCAACACGCTATTGCACGCTGCCAGCCACGAGGCCGCCAAATCACGTTTTGATTCCCGCGGGTTTATTCGAGTTTCGAGACGATCGCGAGGTCGTTTGGCGGGGCTCACACGCTTTGCGATCGCCTGGTTCGGCATCGCAGCGTTCCTGTTGGCGGTCGTAGGTGGGATTGTTGGCGTTGTCTTGTTGAACAGGACTGGCGTTGCATTTCATGACATGGGACCGTTGTTCGCCGCGATGATGATGGCGGGGTTGGCACTCTCGGTGTCACCACTGATTGCAATCTTGGAAGGCTGCAACCAAGTCCAGGTGGTGAATCGTTATCGGTTTGGGCAAGCGGTCATGGGAAGCCTCGTCGTTTGGGCCTGCCTCATGTCGGGAGCCGGCATGTGGGCGGTGGCTGCCGGGATCACCGTTCAGTTGGTCTGGGAGTTGGCTCTGGTCGCGTCGCGCTATCGGCGATTCTTCTTTCAGCTTGTGCGGACCGCCACACGCGACTTCAGCTGGCGCGAGGAAGTTTGGCCGTTGCAGTGGCGTATCGGCGTCCAGTCGATTGCACGGTACGTTGCATTTTTGCCGATCTATCCGGTATTGTTCGATACACATGGTCCCGAGTTGGCGGGGTTGTACGGTCTGACGTGGCAGGTCATGAGCAACATGATGATGGTGGCCTACGCGTACGTTCGCACTCGATCACCAGAGTTCGGCCAGTTGATCGCGGAGGATCGGCGAACGGAGTCCAATCAACTGTTTCGGCGAGCGACGGTCGGGTCGACTTTGTTGTTGTCGGCGATGTCACTGACGTTTTGCGTCGTGCTAGGTCTCTTACCGCAGTTGAATTGGGAGTATACGACTAAGTTCGCGTCCGCCTTCCTCGATCCGATCATCTGCGTTTGGTTCGCAGTCGCGCTGATTCCGATACATCTGACGCAGTGTTTCGCGATGCACATTCGGTCGCAGAAGTTTGATCCGATCTGGCGAGTCAATTTGCCGGCCTGCCTTACGCTGACCGTGCTGGCTTACTTTGCCGCCAAGTCTGGCGAAGTCGTTTGGATCGCAGTCGCGATGATCGTCACTTTTACCGCTTCCGCTGTGGCGCTGGCATTGATGTGGCGATGGTACCATCGTTACTTCGAACGTATCGAAGGCGACGCTCGCCTAGACGAGTGACCTGCCCATTCAGATTCGTACGCCCCAATGAAGTATCGCCACCGCCAAGGTTTGTGGCCTTCGGTCAGTGACGACGCGGGATTTGGGCGCGGATCAGCGCATTTGAGATGGCGACATAGCTCTTGTCCATTGCCTCGAACGCACGGTAATCGGGACGCTTCCAGACTTGTGAGCTCACTTCGACGCATACCGCTTCTCGATAGCCGCCTTCGTACAAGGTCGAGAAGAGTTCTTTGTAGTCGATCGTGCCTGCTTCTCCTGGTAAGGCAAACCGCACTTTTCCTTCGACCAACTTCGCATCCTTTACCGCGACACCCGCCAAGATTGGTAAGGAGTCTTGCACCGTCTGATCCATGGTCATGTCGCGAAGTACGAAATGGCTGTAGTCGAACCACATTTTCAAACTTGGCGGGCTTCCCAATTGCTCGATCAACCACTTGGCTTCGGTTGGACGCGACATTGCGTGTCCCCGGTGCGGTTTGATGGCGACTGTAACCTCATGGTCCTTTGCAATCTTCGCCCAGCTTGCCAATCGTTCGACAAGTAAACCTTGCTGTGTCTTCCAATCCGTTCCACCGAGGACGGTTTGAATCACAGGCGGAAGTTCCGGGGAGAGATCATGCGCTAGGTTGCTGATGCGTTTGAGTCGCTCCAGATCCAATTGATGCCGCTCAGCAGAGTCGAGCGGTTGAAGGTGCGCCATCAGCGACGATATCTCGAGGCCTGATTGATAGATTCGACGACGCGTGTCTCTGCGCTGTTTGAAACTCAACTTCTCCGCACATTCATCGCGATCTTCTGTGACGCATAGCTCCAGCGTGTCGTAACCCACACGCAATGCCATGGCAACGGCGTCGTCGATCGAAGTGCCTGGCAACCCGTAAGTGCTAAAGCCAATGGGGATCCCCACCTTCGCCGATTCGGCGGACAAAGATTTCGACGGCTGAGATATTGCCTTGGCAGTGAGGGTCGCCGCACCGAGCGTCTTGATAGCCGTTCGTCGCGTCAATTTCATGCAACTTCCTCCGGGCCAACTGCCATGGTCATGACGATGGAAACTCGTTCGCAGACTGGGGCTTGAGAAGCCAGTTCCAAGCGTCGTCGATTTTCTCAGGCGAAAAGTGTTTCATCTGTTGTGGTGTTAACGGATCGCAAATCTCAATCCAGATTTCCATCCATCGCGAGGCACCCACGATCGCGTATCGTTCCAGTGATTTCCAAAGCAACCCAAAGTTCTTGAGCTTCTCGCGAGCGACACCAAACTCGAAGCCCTCGTAGTGCTGCATGTCGATAAGCAGCAGTGCTCGATCTCCGCGATCCACGATTTCTTGAAGCCGAGCGAGCATCACCTTCATGTCGTCGGCGGTCATTTGCCCCTCCATCGCGACGGCGATGACTCGATCATTAGGGGCAGGTGGCGCTATGAATTGCATCTTTGAGTTCACCAAGGAAACCACAACACGTGCAGGAACGATAGTCGATTCTAGCAGGATGATGGACCACCGACGGGAACACCGTTCTACCTCAGGCGAGATGTGCCCCCGCTTGGCCGTGCCCTTACTTCGGCGAGGATCAGTCCAGATTGGGGTCATCGACGTCGGGATCACGCGGGGCGTTGTCCGTGTTCGGTTCCATCTTTGGTTCTGAAGCCAGCGTTGCTTGCAGAATTTCATCGGACTGTTCTGCTTTGGATCGCGTTTGCGGCGAGACAGGCGATGTCTGCGGGGATGCGTGTTGCGTGATGGGTCTCCACGCGCTGCCCTTCGAGAATTGTTGCCAGCCCCAGGAAAGCCAACGCAACAGAGCGACCGCCAACCACAAGGCCCAGAACAGCATCAGCAAGCGATAGAGCCAGACCGATACCGACACGATGGACGTGCTCGGAAGTGCGTCTTCAATGCGAGGTTGGAACCATCGCAAGAACGTGCGGCTTGAGCCGTTGCCGGCGATGAACATGTCGGGATTGCCGAGCAGTCCCAGGCTGACCACGAAAATCAGGACGCCGATCGCCACGAACGTCAATATGACCACAGTGAATTGAAGAAGATTGAAATTGATCGCACGCATGTCAGAGTGAGTTGAACTGCCGCGCCAGGCAAGCAGAAAGAGCCATCCGACAACGAACGTGGCTGCAGGCAGAGGGACTTGGGTCAGGCCGATCGCCAGCAATACCCATTCATAGTGCTTCAGTGGCGAGAGACGAAGGCTGCCTAACGCAAACGCTGCCAGCAAAGCGAGCACTAGAATCGTCCAAAACCTGACGGCTGGACCCCGCATGGGACCGTCGGCCCACAGCACCCATCGGTTGTTGGGGATCTGCATTGTGGATGTGATATTGGAGGCTTCGATTGGCAGCGTGACTGACGCGGAGGTGGTCACCATGCCAAGAGGCTCGGGCGATCGCCAGCGAATCGTGGCCAAGTGCCTTCCGGGTTGCGCGGGGAGCGTCAACTTGCCATCGACTTCCTGCACGGGAACCGATTTTCCATCGATCTCCAACGCGATGTTCTCTGCCTCTGGCTCCAATTGCAAGGCAAAGTCGTTTGCAACACTGCATTCAAGATCAAGCCGGAGCGTGTAGTTCCTCAATCGGCTACCCAACTCGGTGTCATAGTCGACATTTTGAATCGTCACGATATCGCCAAGGACAGCGACCGGTTTACTCAAGTTGATGGTGACCGACTCGCCTGGCCACGGATGCCAAACCGGGATCAAGTTTTGCTGGTTGGCTTCATAGAGCGGGGCAATGCCATCGAGCGAGACATTCCAAATTGGCGACGTTACCAAATGCCAACGCTCGACCCACCGATTCGTTTCGGCGGCGTTAAGCTCAATGATCTGGGACGGGTTGAGTTCGCTCTGCCAAGACGTTTCAGTCTGGTTGGCTGCAAGTTGAAT
Source organism: Rubripirellula sp. (assembly GCA_051010815.1). Taxonomy (GTDB): domain Bacteria; phylum Planctomycetota; class Planctomycetia; order Pirellulales; family Pirellulaceae; genus Rubripirellula. The sequence continues at coordinate 2,825 of JBPCVD010000275.1, read as the reverse complement.
GGCGATTTCGGCGTTCTGCACGTTTCTTTGGGCGGTCAGAACGCTCTCCCCTGACAGCAGCGGAATCGACAGTGAAACTGCCTTGCCAGGGGCAGAGAGTCGTGTCACCACTGTACGGACCTTCGAAATGAGCCCGATTTCAAGGTAGCGATCAACGGCGACAACCGCCTGAAAGTTGGAGCGATCATAGGCGGCGCGATCCACGGTCGCGTCCTGTTCTCGAACAAAGAAGACCTGGGATTGGGGAAGGCCGTTGTTATCGATGCCGCTGACCTTCCAGTTTGGTGCCTCGACGTTGACCACTTTGGGGCGCAGCAAGAACGTCCATGTCCAGTCGGTTGCATCGGGTATCAATCCTTTGACGTTCACTTCATGGATCCCCTTTGGCACGAGCACCCAGAGGAATCCTTCGCGTCGAATGGTTTCGGTTGCCGCGTCGTCGTCCAAGGTGACTGAGATGGGTGACCAGGATGGAAGTCGTCCCGGCATCGGTACCGCGACGTCATTCGCCGCATGCACGGTGGCGGTCATCTCGATTGCCGTTTCGGTTAGCGAGAGCTCCAGGTTGGGAATCTCCGCAGCGTCGGAGATCCGTTCCGGTTGCTCTGTCAGCCTGCGCTTCAGATCCTGCAAGATTTGAGGGTCCGGAAACTGTGCCGAGGCTGTGCTCGCGGTGAAAACGCAAAGAAGAATTGCAGCGGTCGCGGCATTGGGAGTCGGGATTTTTGGTTTCGCTTTCTTGCGTGGTTTGAGCAAGAGGACGGCTATTGCCAGCAGCAACGCGACTCGCACGACCGTCAACACACGATGCTGAGTCAGAGAGATAAAGATCGGGCGAATCTGCTGCGTCGCGATCACCGGGCCGTTCCATACACAGGAGACTTCATTCCAATGCCACTGTGGTTCCGCCGGACCCGTTTGAATTCGGGACGTCGCCGCGTATTTGAGGTTGCCGTCTTGCCGCCCGTTTTGCGATGCGGGCGCTCGACCAAGTGCCACACTACTGCGGACCCCCTTCGTGATCCGCGATGAAGTGATTCCGCTATCCACCTGTGCCTTGGCGATCCTGGACGAAGGCGCGTCGTTGGCGTTGACTTGCGAATCATGCCGACCCACCGGGTAATGGTTGACATCGCTAGGCAGCGAAAGAATGTACCGTTGTCCGTACGCATAGCCCGTTCGTTCCAGTTGCGGATAGATCACACTCTGCGTCTGACGCGCGATGAACGGGATCAGCGAGAACAGTAATATTGCGATCGCGATCGCCTTCCACGCTTGAAGGCATCGATGGATCGGACCCGATGGAACGACGCGCAAGAGTGCGAGCGGCATCAACAAAAAGAGCCAAGTCAGACGTGGAGCGCCCAGTTCGTGGTAGGCGAGACCGAAGGCGAGCAACGCGATGACGCCGGCGGCGACTCCGTAGAGGCGAAAAACAGCAAAGGAAAAGACGAGTAGCAAGAAAACGTCCAGAAGCGACCAGGCTGTCAGCCAATCGCCCGCAACTTCGTCGGCACCGAACACGGCAAAGACTCGCCAGCCGGGCGGCAGTGCAAAGGTGATCTGAAGATTGTCGACGTTGGTGTCCCATCCGGTCGCCGCGAGTCGGGAGGTACGGTTCATTCGGCCGATCGCCGACAGCTTCAGATCGCGTCGACGAATCTCGACGCCGCTCGCGCCGGTTTGCGGGTTCTTTGTGATCAATTGGGCTTGGCCATCGACACGAACCGCACCCAACTCTTGTCCCTCCGAAACGTCGAGCCTCCACGTACGCTGCATCGTTCCCGCGAACGTGTCGCGATAGGTCATTGCCGCACCATCTTCGTCCAACCAGAAACGACGCGTCATGTTCAGCCCAGGAGGATTCGTCTCTCCTTGACCACGCATCTTTTCGACGAGTTGGAACGGTTGGTTTGTTTCCCAGCGGTGCACGGAGAAACTTCGCCAATTTTTGGGGAAGGTTGTTTGCGCGACGTCAACGGTGGGGATTCCTTCCAGCTGCGCGATGCGAAACTGGGGATTGGTTTTGAAGCCCACCAACTCCTCCGTCACGATCGGATCTGCGTCCGCAGCAAACGCGATCGAGTTCGTGTCCGATGTTCGAAATGCGCGAAGCGATACGGTCCATTTGCCTGCTCGGATTTGGGCCTTCATCGATCCGCGATCGTCGATCGCAACGGGAATGGGGCTATCGACTGTTGAGAGTTCCCATCCCTCCGGAAGAACCGAGCCGAACTCTTCCTCCCGGCTCTTTCCGGAGACCGTGATTTCGATTCTAGTTTCCATCCACAATGGAATTCCGTCTCCGATCAAGCGATAGACCTGCAGGCTTGCTAGATCTTGGTCAGCCGTCCTCGCTTGTGTTCGTTTCAACCAAACATTTCCGTTGTTGTCCCAAGCGGGAGTTGGGATCTCGGTGCCATCCACCTCCAACGCCAACAGTCCAATCTGTTCGGGGACGACGATGCGCTGCGGCATCACATTCCAGCGAAACTTGCCGGCGACATCATGCGAGCCCACCTCGAGACGAACGGAAGGGTGCCCATTTTGCTCGATCACCGGGGCAGGTTGTCCGTCAATCGTGACCTCTAGCGGCCAAGCATCGCTTGATCCAGGCAGCGGAACCCATGTGGGTTCAAACGTGCGAAAAGAGGCTGCGAATTCGCCGCCGCCAGATTCCGCATTGATCGTTAACCGCGATGGCCAGTAACAGATCCGATCCTCGGACTTGCTGTACACGCTCGGGCAATTCAGGTGCTCGACGTCCCAGGTGACCCAGTCTTCCCAAGGTTGGAGCGCTTCTGGAATCTCGGACTTTGATGCTG
>JBPCVD010000274.1:0-3905 GCA_051010815.1 Rubripirellula sp. | reverse complement strand
CGGTGCGATGCACATCCTGGTTGAACGTGACCGTGATCGAATCGTAGCGGACATCGAATCGCTCGAACTGGAACAGGCTCACGTTACGACGACGGAAGATGGGGTGCTGGTAAAACGCGTGGGTCCGTTGCCGGGATCTGCCGATTGGACTCATCAATATGGCGACGTCGCGAATTCGATCAAGTCAGATGATCGTCGCGTGAAATTGCCGCTGGGCGTTTTGTGGTTCGGTGGCAGCAGCAACATGGACGTCCTGCCGCGACATGGACACGGTCCGCCCGAGCAAGTGGTGGGCGGACGTTTGTTTATCCAGGGCATGAATCAACTCAGTGCGCGGGACGTCTACACCGGCCGTGTTCTTTGGAAACGTGAGTTCGAGAACTTGGGGACGGACGATGTGTACTACGACGACACGTACGACGACACGCCGTTGGACACCAAGTACAACCAAGTGCATATCCCAGGAGCCAACGGGCGCGGCACGAATTATGTCGTTACCGACGATCGCCTTTACATCGTCGAAGGCGACACCTGCCATGTGCTCGATCCGAAGACGGGCAAGACCCTCACCGACATTCGTTTGCCAACAGATGATGGTCGCGAATTGAACTGGGGGTACATCGGTGTCTACAAGGATGTCTTGATCGGAGGCTTAGGATTCGCCAAGTATCGCGAACGATTTGATCTTTCCTTCGAGTCGGACAAAGGGCTGAAGACGAACAAAGCAGGTTTCGGATCGAAGAGTTTTGACCGTGCGGCGAGTGTTTCGTTGGTTGTGTTTGAACGTTACACGGGCGAAGTGCTTTGGAAAGCAGATGCCAATCACAGTTTCTGGCACAACGGGATTGTGGCTGGAGGCGATCAGATTTATTGCCTCGACAAGAATCCGTCGCCGATCGAGGAAGCGATGCGTCGACGAGGACGTGTGAATCCCGATACCTATCGAATCGTGGCATTCGACTACCGAACCGGCGATCCGAACTGGGAAGTTACAGAAGGGGTCTTCGGAACCTGGCTCGGATACTCCCAGCAGCACGACGTATTGCTTCAGGCCGGGGCGGCCGCAAGCGACCGGCTGACGAGTGAGGTGGGACAGGGAATGTCCGTTCATTCAGCGGACGATGGCTCGATTCGATGGAAAAAGGAATCGTTGAAATACACCGGGCCGTGCATCTTGCACAATGACTTGATCATCACCAACACGAATTCGTACGCGGAGTCGGCGGGTGCGTTCTACCTTCATGACGGTCGCCAAAAACTCATATCGAATCCCATCACGGGTCAACTCCAGCCATGGAAGCTGACGCGTGCCTACGGATGCAACAACATCATCGCGAGTGAAAATCTACTGACGTTCCGATCGGGCGCGGCGGGCTACTACGACCTCCGGACCAACGCTGGTACAGGCAATCTGGGTGGCTTTAAGTCGGGATGCACTTCGAACCTCGTCGTCGCCAACGGCGTGTTGAATGCGCCCGATTACACGCGAACCTGCAGTTGCGCCTATCAGAACCAGACGTCACTTGCCTTGGTCCACATGCCCGAGGTGGAAATGTGGAGCGTGAACTCGGCAGCATCGGTAAAGGCACATGGCCAGCAAATCGAACAGGTTGGCATCAACTTCGGTGCGGCGGGGGATCGACGCGATCCCAACGGCATGTTGTGGTTGGAATACCCCGTTACCGCAGGGCCTTCGCCACCGATAGCGATCGAGATCAATGACGGCGCGGATGCGTATCGGGCTCATTCCACAAAATCTTCGTCGACCACGTTGCCTTGGGTGATGTCCTCGGGAATCGAGGGAGTGACGGAATTGAGCGTCGCGGTTCGATTGCGAGATGAGTATGAGTTGAAAACCGGAATCCCCGTCCAGCATATCGACGACGATGCAGAGGAAAGCGAAGACGGCGCGGTTGATCTTTCCAGCAGTGACTTGGAGTTCGTTCAAGACTCTGGGACGCAGTTAGTGGGTTTGCGATTCAACGATATTCGAATCCAGCCCGACGCGCGTATTCGTGACGCGTACATTCAGTTCACTTGCGACGAACCTTCGGTGCAGTCGACGTCGCTGATCATCGCCGCCGAAGACACGGGGAATGCCAGTCGCTTTTCGAAGGAGCGGCACGATCTCTCCTCCAGGTCTTTGACCCAAAAGGAGATCGGCTGGGATCCGGACATGTGGCCGCTGAAGAACGCGTCGGCCAAGGTTCATCGGACGCCAAATCTGACTCCGATCATCGAGTCGCTGATCCAGCGGCCAGATTGGAAGTCAGGAAACTCCATCGCATTTCTGGTCTCGGGAACCGGAAAACGTATCGCCACGGCCTATGGGAAGGCGAATGAAAAGCAAGCCAGACTGATCATTGACATCGAAGAGCAACGGGAAGTCGATGAGCTCGAGGAACAGGATTTCATCGTTCGGCTGCACTTTGGCGGGCCCAAATCGGCTGAATCGGAACCGCGGGTCTTCGATGTGTACGCACAGGGCCGATTGGCGATCGAAAATGTCAGGATCGGTGCCGACCAAGCGGACGGAGTGGTACACACGCTGGAGAACGTTCCGGTCAAGGGAAATTTGCGTCTTCGCTTTGATGCCAAGCAGGGAACACCGTTGTTATCGGGTTTGGAAGTTGTTCGACAGGGCGGCGAGGGAATTGAATAGAATAGGAACCCCGCCGAGACCCGTATTCTCATTTTGAGCCCACCATGAAAATCTCAAGGCCCGTGACAGCGTGGACTTACTTGGCGCTAGTAAGTTCATTGCTCTTCACCGCTTCCATTGCCTTTGCCTGCAACGTTCCCGTATTTCGCTATGCGTTGGAGAGATGGCCCGCCGATGTCTACGAGCTGGTTGTGTTGCACGACGGCGAGCTAACAGAGGAACAAGCTGGCCATCTTGCGACGCTCAAAGGACTTGATCGCAACGCGGAACAGCCCGCAAACTTTAATGTCCGTTTGATCGACGTCGGTGAAGCGACGGACGAATTGTTCCGAGGGTTGTGGTCAACGCACGGGGACCAGAAATCTCCGCTCCTGGTGTCGCTGTACCCTCGCAACGCGCAAGAGGTCCCCGATCGCGTTGTCAGCGTCCATCCGCTCTCCGGCGACATCGCGACGCGAGTGATCGACTCGCCCGTTCGTCAGGAATTGAAACAGCGTCTGCTGTCCGGCGATTCGGCCGTGTGGGTGTTCGTTCCAAGTGGTGACGCATCGCAAGACGCCACCGCGCTTCAAACGCTGAAGGAACAGGTAGCACAAAACCAAGAGTCGCTTGAACTGCCGCCGCAGGACGAGATTGAGGCCGATGAATTCTTTCTAGAGGAAACCCCGATCGAGTTGCGGTTAGGTTTCTCGATCGTGGTGCTCGATCGCGAGGACCCTCGCGAGGCGTTCTTTCTGGAAATGCTGTTGGGAAGCGAGCCCGACCTCGAGACGCTGGACCAACCGATGGCTTTTCCCGTCATTGGACGGGGACGCGTTCTCTACGCTTTGGTAGGTAAAGGGATTTTTCGTGACACGATCGGAATGGCTTCTCGTTTTGTTGTCGGACCATGTTCATGCCAGGTAAAGGACCAGAACCCCGGCTTCGACCTGCTGTTGTCCGTTGACTGGGACGAAAAGCTTGGCGGAGTGATGGCCAGCAAGCCACCAACCGAAAAGACTTCAGAGCCGATCCTGATCGATATTCCGTCAGGCAAAAAATAGGCTTCGCCGGACGACGCGGCTCTCTTCTCGTCTTAACCGCAATGGCTCTATTTGTTGGTTCGTTTCTGGGACGTTTCGATGTCGATACGTTGGATACTGTTCACTCTTCTGTCCACGATTCTGATCGTCGCGTCGCCTCCGTGGTCGGAGCGATCCTTTGGTGAGGAGTCGAGTGAATACGATGCGGATCAGGTTGCAGA
>JBPCVD010000273.1:0-11779 GCA_051010815.1 Rubripirellula sp. | reverse complement strand
GCCAGCAGAAGTGAGGGGTCGGTCATCAGTGCTCGTGCGATCGCAGCACGCTGCATTTCGCCACCACTCATTTCGGAAGGCTTGTGGGAGGCGCGGTGCAGCAGACCGACACGGTCCAGCATCGCCTCCGCTCGCAGGCGAGCTTCTTTGCGATGGCGGAAGAAATTCCAGGCACTCCTGCCAATCATGATCGGCGCCAAGACGTTTTCGATCGCAGACAGTTCCGGCAGCAAGTGATAGAACTGAAAGATGATTCCGACATCGTGATTGCGAAAACTGTCTCGACGGGATCGCGAAGCGTTATCGATGCGCTCTCCTCGGAAAAAGATCTCACCTTGATCGGGATAGTCCAAGGTTGCCAATAGGTGCATCAACGTGCTCTTTCCACTCCCGCTTCTGCCCACGAGCGCCGTGACGACGCCGCTCGCAACCTCAACGTCGACGCCCCTCAGAACAGGAACCTCGATGCGGTCCTTATGGTAACTCTTGTAGATACCACAGGCTTGCAGAACGATTTCTGAATTCATGGGTGTGCTCGAAGCCGCGTGTATTGATGAAGAAAGGGGAAGTGATCGGGAACCGAGTCTGCGATACCAATCGCTGCTATTCAAAACGCAGGGCGCGAACCGGATGCATCCGCGCTGCTCGAAGCGCGGGCAGGACGCTGGCGAAGACCGCGATGCCCACGGCACCCGCCATGACCCACACTAGGGTGAAGGGATGGATGATGGTGGGAATCTCTGTGAAGTAGTAGACCGTCGGGTCAAAGACCTCCTGGCCCGTAATCTTCTCAATCAGGGTAGCGACTTCGTTGATGTGATCGACGAATAGCAGTCCGCCCACCAAACCGGCGCCGCTGCCGACGAAGCCGAGCAGCAAACCGTAGCTAAGAAAGATGCTCATCACGCCACCGCCGGATGCGCCGAGTGCTTTCAGCGTTCCGATGTCACGAGTCTTTTCAACGACGATCATGAAGAACGTAGCGAGGATACCGAATCCGGCCACCGCAATGATCAGAAACAACAGGATGTTCAAAATGGTAGTTTCCAATCGCACGGCTGCGAGCAATGGACCCTGCATGTCACGCCAAGTTTGAATGTTGAACGCGTAGACTTCCGGTGGAAAGCGGCGACGGAGGGCGTCGCGAACCGCGTTCAGGTCGGCACCTTCCGCGAGTTTCAGTTGGATCGTCGTCACGCTTCGTACGCCCGAAATGGGGTCGATCATGCCACGAAAATCTTGCATCTCATCGAGGCGGCAGAACGCAAACGTGCTGTCGTATTCGCTCATCCCCGACTCGTACATGTCGACCACGGTGAACTTCTGGTTCACGACCTTCGCGTTGTCGGATGCGTTAGGGAACATCATTCGAACGTCGTCGCCCGGGCGGCAGTAGTAATGGTCGTGAATCTGGTTTTGTTCGTCTCGCTGACGGACGCTACAGGTCGAGATGCCGAGAATGATTCCGGGATACTGTTCCACGGCGGGATCGAACTCACTCGCCGTCGACTCTTCATCGCTGCTTTCGGCAAACAGTTCCGTTGGAAACGAGGTTCCCATCGTTGGGCCTGCGGCTCCGGTCGAGTCGTTTGGAATGGCGAGAGGAGATGGGGCCGCCGCTGCGCGAATCGATTCGATGCGTGCCTGCTCTTCAGCCAGGGCTCGGTCGTAAATCACACGAGCTGAACGGTACTTCCAACCGGAGGCTGGGAATTGATCCCGGTCGGGTGCGAACCCATCTTGTCGCAAATCGAAGCTGACCTGTTTCTTGTTTTCCGGGTGCAACAGATAGCGACCGAAATGACTGACATTGTCATACGTTTCGGGATCCAAACCGACGAAGTTGACATGCCGCGTGACGAGTTGCCCGTTGAAATCGATTCCCAACATGGCGGGAACATGGACGCTCGCGGAGGAGCCAACCACCTCGTCGCCACAGACCTTCATGATCTCTTTCATGTGCTCGTCTGGATCTGGCATCCCGCCACTGGCGTGGCATTCGATCAGGATATCGGAGGCCAGACCGTGCAGCCGCTCGTGCATTTCGGCGGAGAAACCTGCCATGACGCTGTTGACGACGATCAGCGTCGCCACGCCCAGAGTCACGCTAATGATCGACGCGAGAGCGATGTAGCGCGTTCGCAGATAGCGAAAGCAAAGTAGCCAGCGATACATGTACCGTTCCTTGGTTCGAATCTGCCCAGATCTTCTCGAGTGGTCGTCCATGACCGCTGGCGAGTCTAGGAAAGTCCGACCGCAAGCGTAAACGGCAATCGGGGCTGGCCAACCGACGCGGTTTTTACGTGAATTCTGGCTGAAATTGGGATTCGAAGGCAGGACTTTGAAGCCATGTGGCCCTCGATCTTCCCTATCTTCAAGTTTCTGGCCGGTGGAGCGGGAAGAGAATGATGTCGCGGATCGACTTTTTTCCAGTCAGCAGCATCACCAAGCGGTCGATGCCGACGCCAAGACCACCCGCCGGGGGCATCGCGTAACGCAAGGCACGGACAAAGTCATGGTCCATTTTCGCCATCGAATCCTCTTCGTCCTGACCTTGCAACTGTGTCTCGAACAACTTTTCTTGAAGCTCGGGATCATTCAGTTCGGTGTAGGCGTTGGCCAATTCCATGCCGAGAATGAAGAGTTCGAATCGTTCCGCAATCGCTGGATTGTCACGCTTTCTCTTCGTCAGAGGGCAGATGCTAGCAGGGTAGTCGATCACAAAAATCGGACCCTCCAACGTGTCTTCGACCTTCTCCTCGAAGATTTCATTACGGATCACGTCGGGGTGTTTGCCTTCGGTCGTCAGCTTCAGCGAGGCAGCCAAATCGAGGACTGCTGCGTCGTCCGACGCATCGACTCCTGTCGCCTGTTCAAAGAGATCCGCGTAAGTCGCACGCTTGAACGGCGGAGTGAAGTCGACGGTCTTGCCATCGAACTCACGCACATAACCACCACCGATGGCATCGATGGCGTCAGTGATGAGTCGTTCGGTCAAGTCCATCATCGACTCGTAGTCACCATACGCCTGATAGCACTCGAGCATCGTGAATTCAGGGTTGTGGCGTGGGCTGATCCCTTCATTGCGATAGACGCGTCCCAGTTCGTAAACGCGTTCCATACCGCCAACCATCAATCGCTTGAGATGAAGTTCCAAAGCGATCCGCAGCGTGAGCGGCATGTCCAACGCGTTGTGGTCGGTCGAAAACGGTCGAGCGGCGGCACCGCCCGCGACAGTATGCAGTGTCGGACCTTCCACTTCGCAGAACCCATCGTCGTCGAGTGTTCGACGAATCGACTTGACGATCTTGGTGCGGTCCAGAAACGTTTGGATGACGCCGTCGTTAAAGGCGAGATCGGCGTATCGCATGCGCTGACGGAGGTCAGGATTGGTCAGTCCCGCATGCTTGTCTGGGGCGGGTTCGAGCATCTTGGCTTGGAAGAACAACTTCTCTGCGAAGACGGTCAATTCGCCGGTGTTGGTTCGTCCCAGTCGTCCCTCTGCCGCAACGAGGTCACCGAGATCGAAGAGTTTGGCAACGGCGAAATCGTCCTCGCCGACCTGGTTCTTGCCAATGAAAATCTGGATGTCGCCACTCCAGTCCCGCAGCGTCAGGAAGATCAGTTTCCCTTTGTCACGCGAGAGCATGATCCGTCCGGCAACGCGAACGGTTGGCCCTGATTCCGCACCAGGTCCGTGATCAGCTTTCCACTGCCGATACTCGAGATCAGGATCGGAGAAGTCTGGCAACGGAACCTCAGTCCCATCCTCTTGGGTCCACTTGATCTCCGAAGCCTGCTGTTGGCAACTGGAGACCAGAGAGCGATCGTCGAATCGACTCCCCCAGGGATCAAGCCCGAGTTCTTCGATTTGACGCATCTTTTCACGTCGGGCGACGCGTGGATCCTTGGCGTCATCATCCATGGCAGTTGTCTTTTGATTCATGGGGAGTAGCTGCGTCGGGGTCAGCAACTGGTTGTCGTGGTTTGCACCAGGGTGAGGAATTCTTGCGATGCAACGGGATGCGGAATGAAGCTTTCGCACTTCGATCGGAAGCCGAGTTGGGCACCTAATGTCTTGGGGCATCCTGAGGCGGCAGTCATTCGACGCCGTTCGTTTTCCCGCCACTGTCCGACTCACCCAAGACTTACTGGGCGTTAGAGGTGGCGGCGAAGCGTTTCGAACAGGCACGCAACAGGCTGTATTTCGCAGGATTGTCCATTTGCATCGGCATTTTCGCAACCACGAGCGATCTTGCGGACTGGACCATGATCTTCGTAACTCTCTCGTTGGCCCTGATCCTTGTGGGTGAAGACGTAAAACGACGCAGGAAGATCGCGAATTTCCCATGGAACAACAGAAGTTTGACGCCGCTCACCAAGGAGTCGAACCCGCCAAGTCTGACTCGCTAGAAGGCTCGACCGATGGCGGGGGACGGCAGAAGCACGCATCCATAGTCGTGTTCGATTCCAGTCCGCTCTCCCTGCTGGCGCTTGCCGGTGTGCTCGATTCGCAGGGCTATCGATGCACGTGCGCGCGCAATCCGGAGGCCGCGGTGGCGGCCTTAGCCATGGGGACGCGTCAAGATCTGTTGGTCTGCGACGTCGGTGACGATGCCACTCAAGCCTTGGAAACACTCGAAGCCATGAGGCAGGCTCGCGATGGTGAGCCGTTGCCAGCCGTGTTGATTGCCGAAAGCCGCTGGGCGGGGCTGGAACAAAAGGTCGATTCGATGCCGACACCGACCCGGTGCCTGTTCAAGCCGATCGATGCCAACGCCTTGATCGCGGTCGTGGATCAAATCCTGTGGATGCCAAATTTGGTCGATGTTCATCGTCGAAAAGGAACCCGTCCAAGCCGTCCCGGATGGATCACGCTGTAAAGCTCATGCCACCGAAAGTCCTGTGCCTGCTGCAAAAACGCTGTTATTAGCGTGCTGCTGCGGAATGAAGTGGATGGATCGTCCCGTTGGAAGTGCGTTGAACCTCGGCTCGAAATCGCAACCAGAAGAGAATCTTGACCCGGTGGTTTGTGATTTTGTAATAAATCGACTCTTACCCATCGAACAAGGATGAATCCCCCATGTTGAAACGACTGCTACTTGCTCTTTCCATCACCATGTTGCCGACTCTGGCATTTGCGGATGAGATCGTCCGCTATCAGCTGACTGAATGGAAAGCGAAGCACATCCATGACGCCAAGAAGGCAGACACGATCATGGCAACCTTGAAGAAACTTGGTTGCGAGCTGAAGAAGGATCAGCACAACGGCCATATCGACGTCAAATACCGTTGCGTGAAGTGGCACGAGCTGAAGCTGAACAGCCACGACGATGCCCACAAGTGGGAAAAATGGCTGAAGGAATTCAATTTCAAGACTGAGCACAAGCATTGAGTTTGCCGATATCCCATGCCGTGCTGATCCAAGGCGCGACGCGACTTGCTTCAAATGTTGCAGGCAGAGTCGGTCAGGCGATCGGTTTCGATGAAATCCTGCGAGGCGAATCGGCCTCCGGTACGAAGCCCTCCGCAACGCCCGACGCAGGCACACTGCATGAGAAGATCACGACCCAGGTTCAGCGAATACTAGAAGCTGCTGGTATCGTGATGAACCAACCGATGAGCCTTCGTGTCGGAAAAGAAGGTGACATTCATGTCGCAGGGGATCATCCACGAGCTGCTGAGATGGAGTCGCTGTTGAACGCTGATGGTGGGCTCGTCGCTGATTGGAAATCGTTGTCCCGGCTGAACGGAAGCGAAGATTTTTCAATCGACTTGACGAGTTCGCGTGAGCCAGAGAATATGGAAGGCCCCGGAGGATATCCGAATTGGTGAGGAGGTTGATTCGAAATCAATTGCCCCGCAAGGGGTTGCGGGTTCGAGTCCCGTGTCCTCCGCTGGAATAGAAACACCCCGTGAATCGTGATTCGCGGGGTGTTTTTTTGCGCTCCAAGGGATGGTTGCCACCCGGTTTGTGAAGCTCATTTCCCTCGCACGGGCCGCCCTTTTGAGTCAATCACGAGCGGAAGATGCCTTTCGCCAGAGATTTTCTGCCGCAGGACGGCACCTTGGCCGGACGAAAAAACGGCCCCAATGCGCTGGCACGCCTCGTGTCACTCGCATGTCCCAGTTTCAAATGAGCGTGACGGGGACGCGGATTTTGGGGTCCTTCGCCCAGGGGACATCAAGTTCGATCTGCAGAAAGCAATCGATACGAAAGTTCTGTCCCTGATCGGTCTTGGGCCCCGGCACGCTGACGGGAAGCTGAAATTCTTGTGAATATTTTTTGTCGATCACGCCTTCGCCAGCGATCGTGATTGGCTCGCCTGGATGGGTGTAGGAGTCGTTGTGTCCATTCGCCGTCGAGGACTCGACCGAAATCAGCCGCGCATGAATGGCGCGGAAAGGTACTGGTTTTGGGGTTTCGACCACGAACATCCCCTCGACGGTGTCGCCTTCTCTCAGCAGACCTTCCGCGAGCGCGGCTTCGACACGCACGTCGGGTCCAAAGACGGAATCAAAGAGTCCACGTCCCTGATCTTCGGGGTAGCGGGTTCGCACCGACGTTTGCGTCTCCGCCGTTTTCGTCTTGGCTGCGGAGACGGAGAACGACTCTAAAGCTTTCACATCTCGCCAAACGGGAATGTCGATCAGGACGGATAGCTCATAGAAGACTCGACACTTGTTGCCATGAAGTGACGGCCGGGCTTCAGGCGGAACCTGAACATCGACTTCAAACGAGTACGAGCCGGGATCAAGGACATCGTGTTCGCCGCTGCCAACCAAGGTTGCGAGTCCGTCCGCGACGTTCCCAAAGAACCCCTTTTGCTCGCGCCCCGACAGGACGTACTCTTCCTTCACGATGTCAAAGTGCTCGAACGTCGTCTGCGTTTGCGTCGACTTTGTCGCTGCGTTGTAAGTCGAGAACGTCGCCTGCGTTTCTTCCGCGCCATGAAACGTGGCATGCAGTCCGCGGACTTTAAGTGGTTGTTCAATCACCACTTCGATCGGGATCCGGCATGTCTGGCCGGGAACGAGTTCGGAGGACGTGGAGTGAATGTGAATTTCTGGCATGGAGTCATTTCCGGCGGACAGTCAACGCGAAGCCTCCATTGTAAGTATCGACCATCATGCCGTTGGAGGCGTCTGCACTGGTCAGTCGGGAAGCAACTTGCGTCTCACTGTTCTGGGACGCGAACACGACACGGCTAAATCTTGGCACGAATTCTACGAGCGAGGGGCGCAGAAACCGGAAGCGCGATAATTCGGACACGGAAGCAAAGGAACGACTCGGAGATGCCCCGACGTTTGCTACTTCGTGTCGCCAATTTCGACCGGCATCTTGGCATGAAGTTGCTGCTGCCAGTCGCTCAGTCTTGACTTCAGTCGGTCGCGTGTCTTTGCCTCGGAAGCCGCCAAGTCATTTTGTTCGCCGGGATCGGTTGCCAAGTTGTACAACTCGGTCTCGTCGGTTTCATAGAATTCGATCAGCTTCCAATCGCCCTCGCGAATCGCTGCGCCCGGCGTCCAACTCGACCCATGGTAGTGTGGGTAATGCCAATGCAGCGATCGTTCACCCACCGACTTTCCTTCCAGCAGCGGCATCAAACTGACACCGTCAGCATGCAGTTCCGGCGCTGCGGGAAGGCCAGCAAGGTCGAGAATCGTGGGGAAAAAGTCAGTGCTGATCACCGGCGTATCACAGGTCGAGCCCGGTTTCGTCACGCCGGGAACGCGAGCAATCATCGGTTCGCGAATTCCGCCTTCGTAAAGCCAGCCCTTGCCGCTTCGCAACGGCAGGTTGCAGGTAGGGCCACCCGTTGGTTTGCGAGCCGCTGGCAAAGTGCAGAGTCCGCCGTTGTCGGAAAAGAAAAATACGACTGTCTCATCACCGAGATCCGCATCTTCGATCGCCTGCAAAACGCGCCCAACACTTAGGTCCACGGCGTGCACCATCGACGCGTATTCGGGATTGTCCTGTCGCATTCGGCTCCGTCCGTCGCGCTCACCGTTCGATGGAGTAGGGCCAGTAAACTTGTCCGCCGCAACATCGCGGAAATGATCAATGGTTCGATTGTCCGGTTGAATCGGCGTGTGGACGTTGTAGTAGCTGAAGTACAGCAAGAACGGTTTTTCATCATCGGCCTGTTCGATCAAGGAGACGGCTTCGTCTGTCAATCGCTGCGTCAGATACTCACCCGGTTTCTTGGCCTCCAGGTTCGGGTTCTTCCAGGGCGCGTAGTAGCCACCAGGGGGCGATCCTCGATCGCAACCGCCAATGTTGATATCGAACCCTTGGTCGGTCGGCCAGAACCCGACGTCGCCCAGATGCCATTTGCCGAGAAAGTAGGTGGCGTATCCAGCATTCGCGCGCAAGTGTTCCGCGATTGTTGTCTCTTCTAATGCCAAGTTGTCGCGATCGTCGATGTGGGCGAATCGGGGATTTGAGTCTGGTGCCGCGCGCTTCCCGGGAATCCAATCGGTGATGTCGACGCGCACCGGATGTCGTCCGGTCAAAATGCTGGCTCGCGTGGGTGAACAGACCGGGCAAGCCGCATAGCCTTGAGTAAAACGCATGCCGCTTTCCGCCAAAGCATCGATGTTTGGCGTCTCATGAAATTCACTGCCGAAGCAGCCAAGGTCAGCCCAACCAAGATCGTCGACCAGGAAGAAGACAACATTCGGTTTCTCGGCCTGGGTGTTGAGGCAAGCCAAGATCACTCCCAAGCAGGCGGCAGCGATGCGAATGGTCGTGCCCGCGGTCAGACGAGTCAGCCGATTTGGATTCTGAAAGCGTGGATCTTTGGAACGGTTTTGATTCATGACGTCTTCTATCGGAGGGCGAGCGAAGCAATTCACGGCATTGTAGCCTGCCCTGACCTGCGATTCGTACGCGGTTCGGAGTGTCAGGCTTTTAGTGGGATGCTCGATCCGCCCGCGGTATGGCTGGCATTTGCCGCATCCATGAATTCGTAGATCTTGATCGTTTCTGCAAGTGTCACGGGTGCCACACCGGTGCGGAAAAACTGTGCGATTGCGAGGCATAATTCACGGTAGGGAACACCGATGTCAATCGTTCGATTTTGCAGGCTGCCGAAAATCGTTGCACCGAATTGAAGTGATCCATCACGAATTCCGCGGTAGGTTCCGATACGTTGGTCGCTCCACTCGCCGCTGGCCAAAATCGAATGGGGTGCGCGTGTTGAGCGAACGTGCCGGCACTCGGATCCCATCAAAGTGAACAAGACCTCGATGCCGTGGATTCCGTAAAAATAGAGGTCGGGGACTCCGGCAGGCAAATGGCAGGGGCCCCAGGTTGCAACTCCCAACACCTCGCCGATGTCGCTACAGGCTCGCAGTGACTCAATCGCGGGGCTGAACCGAAGCGAGGATGAGGAGAAGCAGGGCACGGCGTTCTGCTCGCTGCAACGTTCGATTTCCCTGGCATCCGCTACGGAGTGTGCCAACGGTTTGTCAATGAACAGTGGTTTACCAGCTTCCAGAATCGGACGAGCCAATGGAAGGTGAACGCCTCCATCCACACTTTCCAACATGACAACGTCAACACGCCTCAGCAGACTCGAGAGGCTATCGACGATCTCGACGCCGGCTGCTTCGACTTGGCGCGTGAATTCGGAGACCCTTTGCCGGCTGACCGGAATCTCGCTGCCAGCGGGAAAGGCGGCAACAATCTGGACGTCCTGTAGTCCGGCGTTGCGGTCCGAGTCTTGGAAAATTTTTGTGAACTCGATGGCGTGAGACGTGTCGAGTCCAACCATTCCGGCGCGAATCATGGCATCAGTTTCGATTCGTCTGTTCGATCAGCGATTGACGCAGTCGCATCGCCTCGGCCTGTGCGAATCCTTGAGTGTCATTTTCAATCAACCAATCTAAGTCTTTGATTGCAGCCACAGGGCGATCCGTCATGATCCGTATTTGCGATCGCATGCGTCGGGCTGTGATCGAGGAAGGTTCGATCGCGACCAAGGCTTCGCAGTATCGATGGATCGCATCGGGATCTTGGTCGCGCCCGGCGACGCCGATCAAGTTGTTCAGGACACGACTAAGAATGGCGGTGGTGGACTGGGGTTGCCTGTCGGCGGGGAGCATCTTGCGACCCGCGTGATCTGTGACGATTTTCGCGGCCTCCTCATTGGAAAGAAGTGCGCCCCGTTCAAAGACGTCGATGAGTTGGCGTTGATCATCCTGGATCACGTGATCGACGACAAAGTGACCAGGCAGGCCGATGCCTTCCATACGAAGATCGAGCCTTCGACCCAATTCCATGTAAAGGATCGACAGCGTGATCGGTAAGCCTTCGCGATCGTCAATCACTCGATTCAAATGGCTGTTCGCTCGGTGGTAGTACTCCGCTTGGCCTCCATGAAAACCGTTTTGTTCAAAGGGGTAGTGATGCAGTTCCCGTCGGCGGGTGTCCGCATCGGCTTCCTCCGGTAGGTTTTGCTTGACCTCGTTCGCCATGTCGTCCACGCGTTGCACGTAGGCGTCGACATCGATGTCCGGGTCATCGAGCTTCGCAATCAGCAATGTGCTTCGGAGCAAGCGATCGTCCGACTTTCCTTGCGCTGTACGCGAAAGTTCACCCAGGATTGGATTCAAGACGATGTCGGCTGACAGGCGGCGCAATCGCGCGGTCTGCTCTTCCAGTTGAGCGACTTGTTTGCTGATCACCCGTCGTGCGGCATCTCCGGACTCTCCCAGGCGTTCCAACTCGGATTCAGATAGCGACTGCAGTCGACTTGGTCGCCGAAAGATTCGGTTCAACAACGTGGTTGAATCTTCGGGCAGCGGTTGAGGCTGCAGATGAGCGCCGAATTCAAATCCCTTGAAGTCCGGGTTTGTGTCGCGAAACTTGACCAGCCCAAATTTCCCCGACCGCAATTGGGCGTCGCTCGACTCGATTACCAAGTGGTCGTTGATGAAACATTTCAACCGGCCCGGTTCAATTCGGACACGTAGATGATTCCATTCGTTGGGCAAGTAGTGTTTGGTCTGCTGTTCCTCCAGAACCTCCCACGAGTAAACAGATGGTCCTTTAAAACACGTCAAGCGAACCTGGCCTGCGCTCGGGTAGAACCCGTAGTGGCGATTGTCGCCGTCGGAGTGGAAGGCGATGCCGGCGGCGCCAGATTCGTCATTCAAACGCACGTTGACGGCGATTTCAAAAGCAGCCTGCGGGGTCTCGTCGGTCGACAAACAGAGAGATCGGCCTCCGAAACCAGTGCCCTGTCCACGTGCGGAGATCGTTCCGCCTCGTTGTTGCCAATTGGCGCCGAAGAGCGGCGTCCAACGCTGTTGGCTTACGCGACCAAGTTGTACCCATCGTTCAAACTCGACGGGATTTGGTTGGTCCCGAACTGCGTCGAGTTGCTGAATTGGAATTGCAAATCCGAGATTGTCATCGATTGCAGACTTCATGTTGATGATGCCAACAACCTTGCCCGCTTCGTCGACCAGTGGTCCGCCACTGTTGCCTGGTTGCGTAGGCATCGCCAATTGGATCATCTCGCGTCCTTCGATCTCTCGGATTGCCGAGACGATTCCCGTCACCACACTGTCACGCATTCCAAGTGGGTTGCCAAAGGCAACCACTTTCGTGCCCTGCGTGGGTAACGGCGTCTGCGAAAGTGTGAGTGCTGGCAAGGGATCTTGGTCCACATCGACTCGAATCAACGCCAAATCTCTTATTCGATCCGAGGACTCAATCGACTGAACGCTCAACTCGCGGCCGGACGGCATTTCAACGGTGAAGGGACGG
>JBPCVD010000272.1:0-5262 GCA_051010815.1 Rubripirellula sp. | reverse complement strand
GTCCCGAGAGACAGAAAGATCGTATCGATTCCTGGAAGGTGGTTAGCGACGATGATTGCTTCACGCAGCGACGTTTCCTTCCCATCAAGGTCTGAAACGTCAAAGTTTGGCTGTGCGAGATCGACGTCAACGTCAACAGGTAGATCGTCAAACGTGGTCACGGGGATGACCGCCAGAAGTGCTCGCTCCTCCAGCTTTTCGAGAAGTATTCCGCGCCGAGAATTGCGGGGCGATCTCGCGGCAGCGGGGCGATCTGTTTTCCGCCGTCGACGACGTTTACGAGCCGATGTCTGAAGGCGGGAAAGTTCGCTTTTATCTCGGGACATATCGCGTTTCGCCTATGAAAAAGAGTGGCGGCACCTGCGCAGTGAAGGCAGGAGGAGAAGGACCGCTACGGAGTAACACGAACACCCTGCCTCAGAATTCACAGCACAAAAAAAGAAAAAGAGGCAGTGAATGATTCGATGTTTCGAGCGTGTCTCATCCTGGGAGCGTCTCGGTCGCCGCAGCCTCGCGAATGGTTGATTAGCAACTTCTTGCCGCCGCCAGACGCGAGATCGTGCGTGGTGCGCAGTTCGACGCGCAACGTTTTGCCTATGCCCAGAATGTGACAAATACAGGCGATGAATCAGCGTCGCGACGCTTCGACGGGCTTGGGCTTAGTAAGGGCGGTGATCATCGCCACGTTGTCCAAGAGACTGAGACTCAGCGAACTCAGATCGCTGAAGTGGTCAGAGAATTTGATCCGACGCCCCGCATTGGCGATCGCGAACGAGAGTAGTTTTGCGGATCAAGAAATGGGTTGCCACTCAACGAAGAGGAGTACCCCCGGCATGCCCTGCATGCAGTAGCAACCACAATTCCTAGCGGTCGGAATGTGCCGACTGCCGTATGTCTTTCTTGGTCCGCGCCGCGGTCGGCTAAAACCCGGAACCGTTCGCAACATGCTCTTCCGCGAACTCATGTGGTGGTACTCGCGCCGAAGGACGAGGAGTCTCGTCCTTAGATGGATTAGTCGAAGCCAATTGAAGTTGGCGCCGGGTGTTCCAGCAACGACAAGCAGGTTATCCGACGCGATATCCAGTATTGGCAGCGTACCTTCCGTGTGACGGTTGAGGCATGACGTACGACCACACGGAGGTGCCAAAGAAAAAGCCCCTGAAAAACATCACGTTTCTCGGGGGCTTTTGTCATAGCGGAGGACACGGGACTCGAACCCGCAGCCCCTTGCGGGGTACCTCAGTTCCAGTGAGGCCGCTCACCAATTCGCTTATCCTCCGTTGGTGCTCGCCCATTCTGGCGAGCTTGGACTTTCTGTGCAATGACCGTTCCATCTCAAGTCCAATCGCTTCGGCGTGAGGTGTCCCGTGCAGGAGCAACACGCCATTCGAGAACATCGCGATTCCTACAGTGAAGTTTTCGCACCACTGATGAGTTTGATGAACTCATCGTTCGTTTCGAAACGTCCAAGTTGCTTCGTCAGTTGCTCCATGGCATCGCAGGGATGCATGCTGCTGAGGGTTCGTCGGAGCATCGTGACTGCTTCGTAGGTTTCCTCATCATGAAGAAGTTCTTCGCGACGAGTTCCGCTTTGCGAGATGTCGATCGAAGGCCAGACGCGTCGGT
This sequence comes from Rubripirellula sp., assembly GCA_051010815.1. Lineage (GTDB taxonomy): Bacteria > Planctomycetota > Planctomycetia > Pirellulales > Pirellulaceae > Rubripirellula. Next base: position 3,636 of record JBPCVD010000272.1, on the reverse strand, counting down.
CAGCAAGACGGCGATCGAGCACAAGCTCCATGTTCCCCGTTCCCTTGAATTCCTGGAAGATCGCCTCATCCATTCGGCTATTCGTATCGACCAAGGCCGTGCCGACGACCGTCAACGATCCGCCTTGCTCAAAAGCACGTGCGGTCGCGAACAATTTCTTAGGGATGTCCATCGCTTTGATGTCCAGTCCGCCAGACATCGTCGCTCCACCGCGACCCGAGCGGCCCACCCATTTGTTGAAGGCTCGTGCGAGTCGAGTGATCGAGTCGAGCATCAGGAAGACGTCTTGACCCATTTCAGCGAGACGACGCGCCCGATCGACGACCAACTGGCTCAAGCGAACGTGACTTTCCACGTCCATGTCGAGACTGCTGGCAACCACTTCGCCGCCAATCACATTGCGCCGCATGTCGGTCACTTCTTCAGGTCGCTCGTCAATCAGCAACACGATGAGTTTGACGTCCGGATGGTTCTCCGACATTCCGGTAGCGATGTCTTGCAGCATGACAGTCTTGCCGCTGCGTGGAGGCGCGACAATCAAAGCACGCTGCCCCTTGCCCATCGGAGCCAACAGGTCGATCACTCGGTTGGTCAGCGGCTTTCGCCCGACTTCCAATCGCAACCAATTTTCGGGGTTGATCGGAGTCAGCGCGTCAAAGCTTTTGACGTCGGGATACTCTTCAGGATTCATCCCGTCGACATCAAGGATTTCTCGAACGCGAGGACCTTGTTGGCGACGAGCTTCCTGGACCATCGCCTTGATATGAACGCCTTGCCGAAGCCCGAACCGCTCAATCATGGTGCCAGGCACAAACGGATCACTCCGTTCTCGAGCGTAGTTGTTCTCGGTGCCTCGAAGGAATCCGTAGCCATTGGGATGGAGTTCAAGAATGCCCGAACCCTCTTCCAACGGAGCATCGCTCGGCACATCCGCCGGTTCGCGATCAGGATTACCGCCGCCACCTCCTCCTCCGCCGGCACCACCGCCACCGCCGCCGCCACCGCGACGACGTCTGCGTGTTCTCGGTTTCCCGTTTCCGCCAGAGGCCGATCCATTCGGGCCCGAAGAATTCCGACCCCGATTCGTCCGTTTCTTTTTCGCCATGTGTCATCCAGAAGGCTGATCGAATCGAGTTCGTCGAAGGCTGCCAATCGGTCAGAACAAGATTCAAGGAAACGTTTTGCCCCTGCATTCGATCAAGTCGCAAACCCAGGGTCTGCAAGACATTCACGAGAGGTCGCGTTTCCATCGTAGGAATCGGGTTCCGCGCCGAAGCGATTTCGACTCAGAGACTCGTCAGCGAGTTTGAAAGAATTACCGCGTTGTAACGAAAGGAAGGAAAAACCTTGGCAATGGAGCTGCGGTAATAGCCCCGCGAAGGTTAAGAAACTGTTTCAGTAAACTGAATTGAATTCGTGGGATGTTTGTTCGGAGATTGGCCCTGCGGCGAGGTCGTCATCTCAGCAGGAAAGAAGCGGTGGGCTTCGTTAGATCCAAGAGATGCCGTTTAACAATCGATTTGCCGCGTGCTTCCGTGAGTGACTCTCAAAATCGGGCGTGAAAGGGCCGCTGTGATGGATCGCCAAGCTTCCGAAGGATGGGAAGTCGCAGGCGATTGAACAATGTGTGATGCGACCTGGAGTCTAAAAATACTCTGTCGCTCGAAAAAAACGCTTCGATGGCTTCCGGCCGCCAGCGTCAAACGCCGGCAATTGAAGGGTTCGATGGTGAAGTCTCTGGATCCCAGTGGGCTGAGATCGATTTGAGGATGTTTCCCGGTCGACGACCAACAACCTCGCGATTGTTAGGAGCCTGATCGCTGGCTCATCTTCCGTTTCGCCCGGGGATTTTTGGTGGCCAAAATCCTTGGCGAAATGTGACGGTCGCAAGTTGCGTGGTCGCCACCTCAGAGGGACGCGATCAAGACGTCCAAGGAGAGGTAAGAGTTCCGTGAAACTCCGTACCTTCAATGCTTCGCCTGAAATATAAACCCTCTGACAGCAATGTCAAGTCGGAACTGTCAATAAGCTTTCCACCCACTCGGGCTAGGCCGGAAAGATCACGCTGGCGTCAAAGTCGACCTAATTTGTAGTTTCGCCTTAAGCCGCAGCTTCGCTCTGGCCGAAAACGATGCAGCACGGGAAGCGTTTTCGCTGTCTCGTGAGCAGTTTTTCCATTAAATCGACGACAGGACACTGGTTTGATGCGCACGGCAGCCCCCTCCCTTTTAGTCACTCTCGCCTTCTCGCTCGTGGCAGCTCACGTCGCTCACGCCGAGATTGTGTGGGAGAAAAACCTGCGATCAGCACACGCGAAGGCCCAAACGGAAGGGAAATTGCTGCTGCTGCACTTCTACAGCGACAATTGCACATGGTGCGATCGTTTAGAGGCGGGAGCCTTCAAGGCACCGCAGGTTGGCGAAACGATTAGCCAGAACTTCATTCCTGTGAAGGTTCACGCTAACTCGAGTCCCAAGCTGGCCGAGATGTTCAAGGTCACCAAATTCCCGACAGACGTCATTGTGACGACCGAGGGCAAGACTCTCTCGCACACAGTGAGTCCGCAAAACCCAGATCGTTATGTCGCGATGCTTTCCAGCTCGGTCCCTTCGGATGCTGCCGCGAAGGTAGCAGAGAAAGTGGATCCGGCTCCAAGTCCATCCCCGACCACTCAAGCCGCTGCAGCGGACAAACCTGTCTCGGCTCCATCGGTGGGCGGATCGATTCCCGGTTACGCAGCTGGCCCGAGTGCGGGAAGTGTTGCCAAGGCGGACGTCAGCGTCGCGGAGATGCAACTGCCAGGCAAGAGTCTAAGCACCGGAGTTCAGGCTCGGCTCGCAGGTTCACGCAGCCCGGGCATGACATTGCAAATGCCTGGCCAAGCACCAGCTGAATCCAATCCCACTGCGTCCTCGTTTGCGATGCCTGGATTGGGAGCGAATGAAGTTGCCGATTTGCCTGCTCCCGGTGCCGCTGCATCGCTCGCACTCCCCGTCAATGACTCGCTCTCGGCGACCATTGGTGATTCCAGTTCCATGCAGTCTGTCACGAGTGAAGACCCTGAGCTTGCAATGCAAGGCTTTTGCCCTGTCACGGTGATCAACGAAGATCAGTGGATCGAGGGCAAGGCTGAATTCGGCGTGATTCACCTTGGAAAGCTCTATTTGTTCACCAGCGAACAAGCGATGAAAACGTTCCTGGCGGATCCGGTTCCTTACACACCTGTGTTGAACGAAATCGACGTGGTCCGGTTCTTCGAAGAACGAAAGATCGTTCCCGGCAAACGTGAGTGGGGTCTCAAGGATCCCGTCTACAACCGGATGTTCTTCTTTGCCGACGAGGCAGCGATGAATCACTTCTATAACGAGTACGAGCGGTACACTGACGCGGCGATTGAAGTGATGGACAAGGCCGTGAAGGACGCAAACCCAGGAACCTGAGTTTGTTGGTCTAGGAAATCTTGCTAAACGCAAAATGGCGGTTGGTCCAATGGACTGGCCGCCATTTTTTTTTGAGGCGTTATCGTGATCTGCGTCTCGCGTCTGCCCATGATGGACGAGGTTGTTTGTCACCTTTTCCAATCACGATTGCCGAAGTGATGCAACAGTAGTGGCTCACTGTTGATTCCGCTCCACT
>JBPCVD010000271.1:0-4382 GCA_051010815.1 Rubripirellula sp. | reverse complement strand
GGTGCGTGGATGCAGCGTGGCACGATCATTTCCCTGAAAGAACTCACGCTGATGCCGACATTCGCGTACAGCGGCACTTACAATCCCACCTTCATGAATGTCTATTCCCGCCAGTTAGCATCGCTCGGAATTGAACTCCCCTACGATGAGCAACAGGGCGGCTACTCGCGGTACAGTGGCGATCGCTCCGTTCCAGGTAAGGGCGAAATCCTGGTCTGGCACCCTTCGGCTTCCAGCTGATAATTGGCATTCGCCGTCCGCTCCATGGCCTGACGAGGACTCGCTAAGTTTCAATCGTTGGCCCCGAAACCTGCGTCAGCGTTCAGGAACCTGCATTCGATAGCGCTGTCCGCATCAGTCCACCGGTGCCAACTGGACGGCGTCGGCATGCACAATGCCACCGGCATCCTTGGCTTCGATGCGAATCTGAATTCCGGTACCGGCGACGCCCTCCAAGAACCCGAGCGACTTATAGTTCCCACGGGTCGCGGGACGCTTCATGTTGACCAACCGTTTGGTCGATTCGATCCCACGAATCACGGTGATCGGAACTGAATCACCACGGTTTTCGTGAGGTGAATAGAGCAACCGCAGCTCGTATCGGCGATCATCCGGTACTTGCAACAGATACTCGATTCTGGCGTCGTCATCCGACGTGTACAGGTAACCCTCGCCGTAATATCCGCTGAGCCGGTCACCCTTTTTCCAACGCCCATATTTCACAGCGTTCACATCATCGGCAACGACTCCGGATAGTGTCCGAATCGACGCGCCTTTCACTGAACTGTTCGTCTCCGGACGGGCACGAATCACGTCACAGCGCTGCGCCCAATCATTCCATTGCTCGGCAAGTGATCCGAGGATCGCAGTTTCGGACGACGCGAGGTCGATCAGCTCGGTTGGATCGTCCGTCAAGTCATAGAGTTCCCATTGCTCACCCTTGTCTCGATTGACGAGCTTCCATTTCCCATCTCGTGAAGCTCGGCTACCCATGTGCTCAAAAAAGAGTGCTCGTGAGTCATGTGAAGCGGATGAAGTGGCCAGACTTTCTAACAAGCTTTTCCCTTCAAGCTGCCCCAGAGAGAATGTCGGTCGTACGGCGGGCTTCCCAAACCCCGCAGCATCGATGCACGTTGGCGTCAAATCGATGATGTGTGCCGGTCGGTGGAGAATTCGAGACGCGGTGCCAAGACGGGCAGGCCAATGCACGACCATCGGTGCCCGGACGCCGCCTTCATGAGTGTTGGCCTTGTACTGACGAAACGGCGTATTGGAGACGTTCGCCCATCCACCCCCGTAGGTTGAATGCAGTTCAGCTTCGGCCCCACCCAACAACGCCCGCTTTCCGCTTCCCAGCGGCCCGCCTGAATTCGTTCCACCATTGTCCGACAGGAACAGGATCAACGTGTTTTCGAATCGCCCCGTCTCTTTCAGTGCCTCAACGATGTTTCCGACGCCCTGATCCAATTCATGAATCTGAGCCGCATAAATGGCCATTCGCAAATCGAGTTCATCTCGCTGCGACACACTCAGCGACTTCCAATCGGGAATCTCATCGCCCGGCGGTGAGAGAATGGTTGCATCCGAAACAATCCCCAATTCCTTCTGCTTTTGAAAACGTGCCTCGCGGATCGACCGCCAACCAGACGCGTACTTGCCACGGTACTTGGCAATCGTTTCCTCCGGCGCCTGCAAAGGAAAGTGAGGTGCATAGAAGGCAACGTAGCTGAACAAACTTTGTTCTGGTGGCTGATCGCGAATCACGGCAGCCGCGCGGTCAGAGATCGCCCGCGTGTAGAAAAAGTCATCCTTGAACTGAAGGACCTCGTCCTCGTTATCAAACAGCCACTTGGTGCGAAAGTAGTTCTTCGCGCCTTCCATCGACCCGTACCACTGATCGAATCCTCGCTGAAGCGGCCAACTTCCATTCGGTCCCTGGTCGATCGTTTTGGACATCGTTAGATGCCACTTACCAACCATCGAAGTCCGATAGCCGGCGGCCCCCAACACTTCCGCAATGGTCGGCGTATCTGTTGACAGTTGCCCACGATATCCCGGTCCCCGATCGGCCGTATTCATGCGACCGATACCGACTTGGTGGGAATACATTCCCGTCAGCAGGCTTGCGCGGGAAGGGCAACAGCGCGACGTGTTATAGAACTGTGTAAATCGAACTCCGTGGTTCGCCAACGCATCGAGATTGGGCGTTGAGATCTCACTCCCGTAACAGCCCAAATCGCTGTAGCCCATGTCGTCTGCCATCATCAGGACAATGTCTGGTCCACGGCCCAGAGCACCTGAACCTGGCAATCCGATCGAGCATATGGCGATCACCAAGACGAGCGGCACGACCTGCTGCACGGCACGAACGTTCTTGAGGGAGAACTTGGATCGATCGCTGCCCTCCATGTTTCTTACTGCAGACACTGCGTGGAGCCGAGGCGTACGGTTCGCGAACCGATGATCAGAACGGCAAACGAACGAACCGACCGAGGAGAGCACCGGATGATGTTGCACGGCGTCGACGCCTACAGAATCCTGAGCAACTCAATCTTAAAATGCAGCGTCGCATTCGGCGGAATTTTTGGCATTCGCCCGGGTTCGCCATAGCCCAGCTCAGGTGGCACCTCTAATTCGATCATTCCACCTTCGCCGATCAAAAGCAGCCCTTCATTCCAGCCCTCTACAACCTGCCCCAAAGTAAACTGTGCGGGCTTCGCGCCGTTGTAGGAACTGTCAAACGTCGTCCCATCGTCCAGCCAACCGGTGTAGTCGACTTCGACGCGGTCACTTGGCATCGGTTTGGTCGATTTCGACTTACGAAGAATTCGATACTTCAATCCCGAATCCGTGGTAGTGAATTCCTTCGCCGCATCAGCATCAATCACACCAGGCCCAGTTTTTGGCCCACAACCGCATGCGAGTAGGCACACAACGGCAACGAGAACAGCGTTTCGTCCCGCAAATCGAGGCAGAATCATAAGGTTTTCGGATCCGAGAAGAGATATCGACAATAGAAGACACACGCACTGGTCACAAACCAAGCGTCTGCAATCCGCGAGATGTTACGAATCAGGGCACAGGATGGTTCGTCCCTTCCAACTCGTTCACAGCGCGGTTTGCGACTCGAATAATGTACTTGTTCGGCTGGTCCTTCAGAGCCTTCTTCAAGGCGGGGACGGCAGGTTTTGCCTGCTCGTCCATTTCATCGAGCACGATGGCCGCAGCAAGACGTCCCCACTCGTGATCGCTTTCCAATTCATTTTCTAAGACGGGAATCGCCTGCGATGGATCACCTAGTTTTGCAACCGCACGGGCAGCTGCGATGCGAACGCTCGGCGATGAATCCTGGAGTGATTGCTTGACCGCTGACATTGCCTGCTCGGCCTCCGACCCAATGTTCCCAATCCCGGTTGCCGCCCAATAGCGAACCGAAGCATCTTCGTCATCGAGCCCCGCCATCAGTTTCGGAAGAGCGTCGGGACCATTGGAGGCTTCCGTGGCCATGTCGACCAAGCGGCTCAATCTCTGTTTCGCATCCTTACCCGAGTGAAGAATCGCGAACCTTGAACCCGCTTTCTTTTCCTGGATCACGATTTCCGCCTCGGGAATCAGACCGATGTCGCCCACGTCGTTTTGCCATTGGGAAAGCGCCGACCGCATCTGCTTCAATCGCTTCTGATGCTTCGGATCAGCGGCCAAATTGTGGATCTCCTCAGGATCCGACTGCAAGTCGTACAGTTCCTCCACGGGCTTCCGCGGGGCGGAGAACAAAGCCATGGCTTCCGAAAGGTTTCCGCTCGCCTCCGCCCGACGAATTTCCTTCATCGTGGCCCCCTTCTCGGGCGTATTCATGAACTGGTAGTACGGTTTCAGAGGCTCGAAGTTACGAATGAATCGGTAGCGACCATCTCGTACGGCACGAATGATGTCGTAACGCTCGTCCATCCGGTCACGAGCGCCGAAGACGTACTGACGAGGTGACGTTAACTCGGGACCCAAGAACGCGCGACCCTGGCAATAGTCTGGTATCGGCAGCCCCGCCAGATTCATGACTGTGGGACCAAAGTCGACCGAGTTCACCAACTGCTGATCCACCGAGCCCTCAACGCCCTGACCATCAACGCGATAGCCCTGCGGGACACGAACGATCAACGGAATACGCGTCCCCGAGTCGTACAACCAACGCTTCGCCCTCGGCAATCCAACGCCGTGATCGGACCAATACATGATGATCGTATTCTCGTAGAGCCCGGCGTCCTTCAATTCCTGGATCATTTCTCCAGCCCACGCATCCATCGCTGTGATCAGTTCATAGTTCCGCTTCCAATCTTCGCGGGTGACCGGAGTGTCCGGGTAGTAGGAGGGCAGCGTGGTCAGCT
>JBPCVD010000270.1:0-2604 GCA_051010815.1 Rubripirellula sp. | reverse complement strand
GATTGTTGGACGGCGAGATCCAGCCAGTGGTGGTGGCTTACGGTTTCGCGCTGGCATTGATTGTTGGCTTGATCGGCGGGCTCGTTCCCGCTTGGATCGCTTCCCGTATGACACCGACCGCAGCCCTGAGACAGGAATAGCCTGCCACGTCGATGTGTGAAGGTGCGTGAAGGGACAATCTAAAGTGCTTTGTTGCGCACCGGCGAGCGGACGGTTTGAATCGGTTCGCTACGAAGCTCGCGTTTCATTGCTTCGGTGATCGTTTGGCTAAGGCTCGTCGAAAGGATCTGACCGTGTCTTGAGTGACAAGCGGAAGTTTCGAACTCAGTAAATTCGGACTCTTGAACCATGCGACCGGTTCATGCAATACGGCGTGGCATTCGACCAAGACCGCGTCAGCGACCGTTTGCAGTTGGGTCGCCTTGGCATATCCGGCGAATCCTGTGTAGGCCAGCGGTGACGGCGTATCGTCCTTGATGTGTTCCCATAGGTTCGGGTAATCCTCGTCATCATCGAAACAGTCGGCGATTGTGACAGACGCGAAATGCGATCGCTCGGTGGATTGTGAAAGACCGTGAACAACGCCTCGCACTCTGACCTGGTCGAGGATCGGTGCGGCGAATCGGTAGTAAGCCTCTTCAAAGAGCTCGTTTTCCAGTTTCAGGCCGCGTGAGGCAAGTTCTTCCTCTGTGATTTCCGTGCCACTTCCTGGTTCGTCTTCGTCGGTTTCCAACATCGTCCCGAACAAGTCTTCGTCGCGAATCGCGGAAAGAGAACCGTGTGCGACGAACCAAAGGTCAACTCGATGTCCAATGCGGACTCCATTGGAGTCCTTGATTGATTCCCGCGACAACGTGAATGGCGAGACGATTGATTCCCTGGTGAATCGATCAAGCGGGTACTTTCCGGCTGCGGTCTTCAACGCAGCTTGTTCAGCACTCGCGTCGAGGCTGTCCGAGAAGGTCGGCTCTGGAAGCGTGACTTGTACATCGCCTAGGTTGACCGATTGAAGCGCGGAAGGAAGCGGAGACTCTGAGCGGCAATCGAATGGTAGAGCGACCGAGGCCGCGACCAAACACGTCCAAGAGAAGAACGTGGCATAGGAAGGTCGTCGGCAAGTCATCAATTTTGCTACCGCTGTTGAGTGGCTGTCGTTTGAGAGTTGGATCGCTGCGAGACCTGAGCTAGCGACTCACCCGCACCACTCATCATCTCACGAAGGTTGTCGGGAGTCAGGTTCTTTAAGGCTGCAACTTCACGCATTTTAGAAGAAAAAGGAACGGGCGTTCCTGGTGGAATTTGCACCATGGCGAATCGATCGGGTGTAGGAATGCTCGACAACAGACCACCCTTCGAGACATTGATCTGCCGATCCTCTCGATAGCCGGCCGGAAGTAACTGCATGTTGGCACAATCGATCGTGTAACGATCTTTGCCGTTGTCCTTCAACTGCCAAACCAGGATCCCGAGTTTGCCCGAGGCGGGAGATGCCCAAATGAAGTACCGCAAGTAGCGCTCTTCGTGTTTGTCGCCGATCAACATGTTGGCTTTGGCGTCAAAGATAATCATTCGGCTCGTGCGGGCGACCTGAACAAGGTCGTTCAAACAGTCTTCGTTGCCGCTGAGCACTCCGCGATCGATCATTCCAAGGTTCGCCCCCAGTTTATTCGCCGTCGAGGGCGTGACCACCACGAGTTTTCCATTGATGTCCATCGAGAACCCGACCCCAAAGCGATCGAGTAGGTAATCGGTTCGACCATTCGTTGTGACTGGCTTGACGTCAGCAAGCGCCGTGAACTTAAACATGCTGGCGTAACGCTTGGCATATTCGGGAAGGCTGTTGACATACCCGGACGAAAGTCGCGGCAGGACCAACGTGACCAAGTCCGAGTATCCGGACTGCTGCTGGTCGCCAATGATGATTCCAGATGGAAGACGCGGCACAGGTTTGTGCGACATGTCAACGCTGGGTACTTTTTTTGCGGACACTGCCCGGGCGGGCGTCTCCGCATGTACCTTCGGGGATGCAACCGTCGTGGCGAGGCCGACGATGGCTGCGAACATGAATGAAGCGACGCGACGTTGGCTCGCTAGTTCAGGGCGGAGACGCATCCATGCAAACCGAAAAGCAGCGATCACCGACATGTGTCTTTCCTTGAATTCGCAGTCAGTCAGGTAAGGCGCTCGAGTCCGTCGAGTGAGCCGACCGGAGGTGATTGAGTTGATCATTCCTGTCCAGTGTTCTCGAACTCCCGGACCCGGGGCCTCGGATCGTATCGATTTCGACAAAGCCTGGTCAACGGAGACCGCTACATCTTCCCCATGGCTTGATAGCTTTTCGCAGTTTCACGAATTCTGTCCTCCAGCGAAGATCGGAATTCGAAGCCAAGTTCGTCCGTAAGCCGGGACGAGTCGCAGGTCCAAGATCCGGCCATCCCCTCTCTCATCTTGTCGCTATTCAACAGCAGACGCAAACGCAATAGCCGCGAAGCATGTGAGTTGATGGAGGCGAGCATCCAGCAGAAAACCGAGGGTAAACGAATTTGACGTACTTTGCGAGTTCCGACCGACTCAGCAACGAGTCCTGCTAATTCCCGGAGCGTT
>JBPCVD010000269.1:0-7140 GCA_051010815.1 Rubripirellula sp. | reverse complement strand
TCGTGTGACCGAGCGGTATCCCGACCTGACGCATGAACAGCTGATGGACCAGATGTACCTGATCGATAGATCAGGGGTTCAGCATGGGGGTGCCGACGCGATTCGGTATCTCTCTCGCCGACTGCCGACACTTTGGGCCGCCGCGCCCATCTTGCACCTACCAGGATCCGCCAAGCTTTGGCGTTGGATGTACCGTCAAGTCGCCAAACGACGCTACAAGATTGCCGGGAAGTCGTGCGAGAACGACGCCTGCAGCATCCATTTCGACTGACACGACTGGATCAGTCGGACTTAGGCAAACCACTCGACGGCGTTTTGGAACATGACCAAGCCGTCACCCTGTTCCGGCTGCTCGCTGCGACGTGTCCAACACGGATGTTGCGTGGGGTCGATGTGCCGCTCGGGATGTGGCATCAATCCGAAAACACGGCCGCTGGCGTCGCAGACACCGGCAACGTTCGCGTCCGCACCATTGGGATTGTGAGGAAACGGCAGGACTTCGCCCTGCACACTCCCCTGCTCTCCCCCGGCATAGCGAATCGCAAGCCGGCCTTGGTCTCGCAACTGCGTCAAAGCGGCGTCACCAGCGGCGACGAACTTTCCTTCCGCATGTGCCATCGGTAGATACATTCGCTTGACACCCTTCAGGAAAACGCAGGGTGTCTCGTCAACCACCAAGTTGACCCATCGGTCCTCGAAACGACCATGGTTATTCCACGTCAGCGTTGCCGGAGCGCCATCGCCGTGTTCGATGCCTTCGGTCAGGACTCCGAGACGCATCAAGACCTGCATGCCATTGCAGATACCCAGCACAAGTCGATCGCCATTTCCATGCGCGAAGGCATCGACCATTTCGGCCAGATGCTGTCGAAGCCGGGTCGCCAAGATTCGGCCCGCCGCGATGTCATCGCCGTAGCTGAATCCTCCAGGAACGCAAAGAATCTGATAGCGATCCTTGAGCGCCGGGTTCTCGATCAACCGATTGACGTGAACTCGCTCCGCCGTCGCGCCAGCACGCTCAAAGGCATACGCGGTTTCCTCATCACAATTGGTGCCGGGAGCACGAAGGATCAATACGCGAGGCGACGGCATTTCGGGCCACATTCGGTGTCAGGTTGGAAAGATCGGGAGTTTAGACCGCTGACCTCGAATTGAGAACCACGCGGCCGCGGCCGGACTAGACGCCTCCTGACTGCGGGCGGTCAAGTTTGATTTGCAACCGGCCATGTAGGCGATCCCAGCCCACGACTGTCCCGTTGCCACGCCAGACTTCACGCCCGATTTGCTCAAACTCGTCCGCCAATTCGTGTGGAACGTAAAGCACCATCGGCAGGTCTGGATCGGGGTAACGAGCCCAAACCGCGTATCCGTCCTTGTAGACATGAGGGTCGTCATCGCCGCCGTAGAGGAGTCGACGCTCAATCTCGGCCTCGATCGAAAACGAGAGTCCCGTCACCGCGTCGACCAGCGTGGCGACCTGCTCTCGGTCCGAGCGAACCGACCACAGATGCTCGGCGGTCTCGCGAAACGTGATTCCACCCGCCCCTGCCGCTTCCTCGATCTCCGGCCCGTTCCGAGTTTGGAATGCGGCTCCTGCTGAATTCACGCGCGACGCGGATTGATCTCGTATCTCTTCGTGACCGCCCGATTCGGCCAGCGGAACAACTCGGATAGGAATTTCCTTCACCCAATCGGGCCAACGTGGAATATCAACTCGAAGGGTCGCACTCCAAATCAGATTGTTGTCTGCCAGATCGATGCTATATGGCGCGTCCTCCGGTAAAGGTGTCTCGATCGGGAAACGATATTCCTGTCCCGCATTGAGGGTCACCGCTTCCTGCAAGCTCTCAAGATTCTCGAATAAGACGTGTTTGTGCGTCGTCCGATCAGTGCCACTTCCGCTGACGCACTGTTCAATGGCTTGAAAGTTAGCCGTGATGGCATTGATCGAAACAGGCTTGCGAGGGCAGATGAAAAGCTCACCGCTCACGGGGTGTCCCGGCGATACCGAATCGAATGGGAGTTCGCATCGGACATCACCCAAAGCGTATTTGGGAAGGAACTTGACGAAGAACCAAAAAACAAACGCGGCCAACGGCAAGATCATGAAGACCAACGCGAATGGCCCGGCCGCGGCCATCGTGGAAAGAAATATCAGCAGGAAGCCCAACACAAGCACGCCCACAAAACAACCCAAGATGCCTTTGACCTCCGTGACCTGGCTCGGAACTGTGGCCCCCTCGGCGCCGCAGCTGGGCTTCATTTGAAATGGGATGGACGCCTTGGGGTCGATACCCCAAGGAATCTTCACACGCGCATCAACGCAGTGATCAATCGACAGAAAGCGACCGTGGTAGCTCGGAGGCCAATGAGACACCGGTAGCTCGAATCGGAATTCAGCCTGATCACCAGACTTCCATTCGCCCACGAAGAGGGTTGCCGTCTGTCCAATGCCGGAGTCAACATTGCCCCTTCCATGCGTCCGCCAGCCCGACGACACCTCCAAGCCGGTGCACTTTACGTCGGCATCGGTAGCGACTCGGACCGATCCGGTAATCATTTCCCCGCCAAGATAAACGCGATCGGGCTGATCCAACTCAATCGACAAATCGCAATTCGCCATTTCCGGTCACCTGTGATTGAAATCGGTCGTACAAGTAGTGTTCGATGCTGCGAACGTTCGTTCCAAATCGCTGGACCAAAACTCTCGCGTCCTCGACCGTCGCGTTCGGAATCGGCCCAGGTGCCAACCGCGAAGCCTCAATCCGCCGATTGACCAGTTGCCAGACGAGCTCCGGAACGTTGCCTTCCCCAATGTGCTGCGTGTGGACTTGGTAGCCGTGTCGTCGAAGCGATCGAGTCAAGTCATTGTGCGTCGCCAAAACCAACGGCAACCCTGTCGCGAAAACTCGTCGTCGGACGAATCTCGGCAAGCGTTGGGCTTCATCAATCATGACGGGATTCCCCTCGGGAATGGCCGGACATGGCTGATTCTCCGGCAGATAGACGTAGCTCGAATCAGGAATTTGGCTGTGGATCGCCAACATTCGCGTCGTCTTCCCGCGACCGCAATCGCCTATGAATTGCACCGCCGTGGACTGCCGTTGGAGCATCGACATGAACCAATCGACATCTACCACTGCGGTCTCCGCTCGCTCCTTCGCCGTCAGCTCCCCAAACGGATTACGACAGAGGTTGACGCGGGCCCATGGCAACCAGCTGCAGCGGGCGACAGATTGTGACATCGGCGCGAGACTTTTTATGTATTGGTGATCTTCCGGCGAAGGATCATTATGATGTTCGCAAAATGATCTTGCTTGCCTGCAACGAAGCGACAGTGTCTCTCAACGAAACTAATCCAACGCGTTCCTACCGTTTCATGATCCCATTGTCACTGATTGTGTGCGGTGTGCTCATGTTTTGGTATGGATTCAGCTTCGCAACTTTGCGATCGCAGATGGAGGCACTCGGTACGTGGGCGCCCATGGCATTTATTCTCGCTGGGGTGATCGCACTCACGGTGTTGGTCCCTAAAACAGCGGTATCCGTGGCTGCGGGCGCCCTGTTCGGCACGCTAGTCGGCGGAGCCTTGATGCTGGCGATCGCAGTGATCGCGGCTGCTGTGAACTATCACATCGGTCGCTGGTGGCTGCATGATTCCATCGATCGAAAACTCGCGGACGCCGGCGGAGACTCTCAGCATCAACGGTGGTTTCATGCGATCCGTGATGTTGCTTCGGAAGCTGGGTTTCGATTCCACTTCTTGATCCGCCTAACACCCATTCCGACCACACTGATCAGCTATGCGATGGGCGCAAGTGGCAGCAAGACGAAGCCCTTTTTGTTGGCAGCGGCCGCAGCCGTGCTTCCCCAGTTACTCTGGGTGCACGGCGGAACTGCGGCGTCCCTTATCGATGAACCGGCCGTCCCCGTCCTGCGTTGGTGCACTGTTGCCGTCTCGATCCTTGCAGGAATCGCCATCAGCGTTTTGGTTCCCAAAATGGCGTTCCGACGAATTGAATCCATGAAGGCTCATCAGTGAACGCGTGCAGAGGCAATTGAATTGTTAGATTCGAGCCACCCCCAACGTCCAACCGTCTACCCATCGGCCGTCGATTCCTGGATCGGAGCCATGTTGCTGTTGACGCCCATTTGCGCCGCCGCGATTGGTATCTATTTGCTTGTCGAAGGCCGAGCCAGCGATGCGATGATCCTGTTCTTCACTGGTGCGGTTGCCGCAGTGGTGACGATCGCGTTCACCCTTCCATGCCGATACACACTGCTCGATGATACGCTGTCCGTTCGATGCGGTTTGCTCTGCTATCAGATTCCACTCGACACAATCGAAAGTGTCGAGCCCTCGCGCACAATGATCAGCGGCCCTGCTCTGTCGATGAAACGCGTGGTCGTCAAAACAAACAGGCGAAGCTATGTCTTGTCGCCAAAAGACCGTGATCAATTCGTGTCAGACCTGAGTCGCGTGATGAATCAGCCCGACAACGAACCCTCGGATTGATCACACCGGTTACGTGAGTGATTCAAACTCACTGACCTCGAATGGATCACGGAGCGATAGTGTTCGCTCCCTGTGAAATGATGACTCTTCCAATTCTTGGAGTTCAGGGCGCAAAGATCGCCGTCTCAATGCAGACTCTTGTTGAGAGAATCATCCGAGGGCAATGAGAAAACATACTCATTGCACCCCCATCCATTCCCGACCGTTCTCAGATTTTCGAGAACGAAGCCACGCTGTCGCAACGGCATGATGATCCGCTCTGGCTTGGCCACCTCGAACGGCAAGCCTCCAACCCAATCGACCCAGTCGTGCCACGCTGACATTCCGCGATCATGGCGTTTTGCTCTCCAATCCTTCAAAGGGAGAGGATTCTGAAGCCGCAGTAGCCGGGACAGGGAGAATTTCAATTCGTAGTAACCTGCGATCACGATCACCCACAGCGGTTGAAACAGACTCGGTATTCGATTGTAGATTCGTTTGATTCCCAACCATCGACGACTCGCGCCTCCCTGGTCGTTGTAGATCGCCAGACAGAACATGCCGTCTGGCTTTGTGCGGTCAGCCGCCATGCCGATCGCTTGATCCATTGCGCCGGTGTGGTGCAGCACACCCCAAGAATAAACGACATCGGCCCTGCCCAGACTCTCCATCAAGGTCGGGTCCAATACCGACCCTTGGCGAATCTCCCAGACCTTCGAGTCAGAACCGAAACGACTGCGAAGTTCCTCGGTGCAGGCGACCGAGTCTTCGTCGTAATCAATCGATGTGACCTCCGCTCCCATCATTTGCGCCGCCAACGAGAACAGGCCGCTACCACAACCAATATCCAAGAAGCGCTTCCCCGACAACGACTCCACCCCCAGCGTCGTCTTCAATGATGCGACGGCTTCCTGAATTCGCTGTTCGTCCAATTCCGAAAGAAATGACTGCCAATTCTTACCAAACGCAAATCGATCTTGTTCAGTCATTTAGGATTTGTCTCGCGATGATGCTCGTACCGTCAACACCTTTCGAATGCGGTCGGTGAGAATCGATAGAAGGCTTGGTCAAGCTTATCCGGTGCCGAATTTTATGACCACAGCAGAGGTGTGAGCAACCAACGTTCCACCCCCTGATGGATCGGACGAAGCAATCGCAGGTAAGCCATTCCACGTGCCTAAAGTTGAACGTAGCGGTGCATGTGCCGTATAACTCTTGGATCCTATGTCAACGGCTTCAGGACTCCATCCTCCTAACAACTTCTCGCCCCAAGAACGTTTCCCTACGATGTCTTCGTTTCAAAACCGTCGATCTTTCCTGAAAACTTCCGCTGTTGCCGCCGTCGCCGGACCTGCGATCCTGACGAGCAAACGCACCTCCGCGCAAGAGCTCGTCGGTTCAGGCGATTTTCAGTTCCAATGCCAACACATGTTTCCGCAGTTGCCAGCGCAATATTCTTGGCAAACGACGCACAATGTGGCAGTCGACCCCGACAACAACCTGTACGTGATTCACGAGGGAAAACCGACGCTAACGGATCACCCCTCCATCTTTGTGTTCGACTCGGAAGGCAAGTTCATTCGCGCCTTTGGCGAACAGTTTCAAGGTGGCGGGCATGGTATCGAAGTCCGCGTGGAAGATGGCACCCCGTACCTCTATGTCGCGGCTTACCAACAGGTCAAATCGATTGCCAAGATGACGCTAGACGGCGAGATCGTTTGGCAAAAATACGCGCCGATGCAAAGCGGCCACTACACATTGGGGGAAGCGAGCAATCCACGTCGCGCATGGGGGCGAAGCCACTTCCTTCCGACAAACTTTGCCTTTCTTCCCGAAGGCGACATCCTTCTGGCGGACGGTTACGGGGCCTACTACATCCATCGTTATGACACCGATGGGAATTGGCTCTCATGCTTCGGAGGTTCCGGCAAAGGAAAAGGCACGTTCAATTTGCCTCACGGTTTGTGGGTCGACCAACGGGAAGGCGGCACACCCGAGATCGTCGTCGCCGATCGTGCCAACAACACGCTGCAAGTGTTTTCAACCGATGGAGACTACAAGAAGACGGTAAGTGGCTTTGGCTTACCAGCCAACATCGATACAAGTTCCACGCTCATGTTGGTGCCTGAGTTGGTTGCGAGGGTGTCGCTGCTGGATCGCAATCACAACACCGTCGTAACACTCGGAGACGACCGGGAACGGATCCTGGAAGACAAGAAAAAGTCTAACGGTTTCTCTATCCGATCCGATGAAAATCAGTGGCAGCAAGGCAAATTCGTTCATCCGCATGACGCCTGCTTCGATCTTGATGAAAACATCTACGTGGCTGAGTGGGTCAGCACGGGGCGAATCACGAAGCTATCTCAAGCCTAGACGGCGACCACCGACTTCGGCCCCGCTGACGATAAAGGGGTTCACATGCTTCCCGGGTTTTCCGGGCTCGCATGATTGAACCGTGAGCTCGGGGGCACATCTCCGATAGATCACGGGCCGACGGAAATCGGCTCCGAGGGTCGTGGACATGCAGATAACGAGTTGAAAGGACTTGGAGCTGTTGATGACGTCATCGCGGAGGGTCCTGCATGTGAATTACAAGTCTGGATCGAAGACGAAACTCTGACATTGCACTGCTTATCGAAGGCGTG
>JBPCVD010000268.1:0-5319 GCA_051010815.1 Rubripirellula sp. | reverse complement strand
GCGAGCAATCATCCGCGACTGATGACCAGCCTGATGCATGTTCGTCGTCGGGGCGGCAAAGTCATCGTCATCAATCCAGTGCGCGAGACTGGACTGGTGAAATTCCGTGTCCCAAGCGATCCCATCTCGTTGTTCAAAGGCACGAAGATCGCCAGCCACTATGTGCAACCACACATTGGAGGAGATCTGGCTTTGCTGTGGGGCATCGCCAAGGCCATCAAGAAGCAGGGTGCCTTCGACGAAACCTTTCTGGAACAACACTGTCGCGATGTCGCTCAGTGGGATCGCGCGTTGGATGGTTTTTCCTGGGAAGAAATCGAGACCAAATCGGGGGTCCCTCGCAGCGAAATCGAATCCATCGCAACGGTCTACGCTGAATCAAAACGATGCGTTTTCTCATGGACGATGGGCATCACGCATCATGCTCATGGCGTCGAGAACGTCCAAGCCATCGCGAATCTGGCGCTCTGCCGTGGCATGGTCGGAAAGCCTGGTAGTGGCTTGATGCCGATCCGCGGCCACAGCAATGTTCAAGGCATCGGTAGCGTCGGCGTCACGCCAAAACTGAAAGACAGAATCTTTGACGCACTGACCACGAATTATCAGGTACGACTGCCAACGACCGTTGGCAAAGACACGTTGGAATGCATGGAAGCCGCCAACAAGTACGAGCTTTCGGTCGGGTTCTGTTTGGGCGGTAATTTGTACGGCTCGAATCCAGATGCCAACTTTGCCGCTGAGGCACTCTCGCGTCTCGACATGAACGTGATGATGAGCACGACCATGAACACTGGTCACGTCAATGGTTTGGCTGGGGAAACCTATATCCTTCCTGTTTTAGCACGCGACGAAGAACCGGAACCGACGACGCAAGAATCAATGTTCAACTACGTTCGATTGAGTGACGGAGGACCCAGACGTTTGCCTGGCCCCCGAAGTGAGATCGAAGTGATTGCCGAGATCGGTGGTAGGTTGCTGCCCGGCGCCAGTGGCATCGATTGGGAAGCCATGTCCAAGACGGAAACGATCCGTGACTGGATTGCCAACGTCGTTCCAGGCTACGGCGAACTTTCCGATATCGGTGAAACCAAGACCGAATTCCAGATCGGCGGTCGCACGTTTCACGAACCGGAGTTCGCAACCGACGATGGCCGCGCATGCATGCATGCTCACCACATTCCCGATTTGAAGGGACGCGAAGACCGGGAATTGCGACTGATGACCGTTCGAAGCGAGGGTCAATTCAACACCGTCGTCTACGAGGAAGAGGACCTCTATCGGAATCAAGACCGCCGCGATGTGATTCTGATGCATCCCGACGACTTGGAACGCTTCGGCTTGCAACACGATCAACGGGTCGAGGTGGTCAGCAACACGGGCTCGCTGCCCAACATCCTGGCCCGCGGTTACGATTCGATCAGGCCGGGAAATGCACTCATGTACTATCCCGAAGCCAATGTCCTGGTGCCGCGGCACGCAGACCCGAGCAGCAAGACCCCGGCGTTCAAGGGCGTGGTCATTCATGTCGTGCCCGGCGTTTCCGAAGCCGATTCTGACGGTGACAGCGACCGCGGCTAATCTCTTGGTGTTTCACGATCGGTGAGTGAAACTCCGTCGGTCGCAAAGTCCCGTCGACGTGATCCTGACATTCTTGCTATGAGCCGGAAACGCCATTGCTCGCCGCTGCGCGATGCGGCCTCACTTGCACTTGGGCAAATCGATGATTGATCTGTTCGGACTTCCGCTTTCCTCCACCGCACTCTTCCTTCTCGCCGGTGTGCTGATCGGCCATCTGCTGTGGTACCGGGATCGAAAGGTCGACTCCGAACGACTCAATGGACTCGAAGACCGCTATGCCAAGGCCCGCGGATCGGCAAGGCAACGCAAGAGCGAGTTTCGCAGGCTGCAGAAGCAGAACGAGACGCAAAATTCCGACTTAACCTCGCTGAAACAACACTACGAGACGCTGCAGGCCAAGGCGGTTCGACTAGAGCAAGCGAACGAGACAAACCAAGTCGAACTCAACCAAATCCGCCGCGCGCATCAGGAATGCGAACAGCGTCTGGGTAGCGAAGAGAAGCGAGCGGAGTCGGTCATTGCGCAGATGCAGGAATTACTGGAATCGAAGGCAGCCCTTGAACTTGAGACTCAGGACCAACGCGAGGCGGTGCATGAGCTCAGCAAACAAAAACAGCACTCCCACGCCGAACTTGAGACCGCCCATCGTGACCTCGAACTGCTGCGAGAATCAGCGCGCTCCGACCAACAACAGATCGGGCAACTTCAGTCGGATCTCAATCGCCAATCAGAGCATGAGGGAAAACTGCAATCGACCCTCAGCCAGCTGCAAGGGGAATCACGCAACCTGCGTGCTCAGCTCAACACAAGCCGAACGGAAGCCGATGATTCGCTGGTTCAACTGAACGGATCATTGAAGGCATCCCAGGATGACTCTCATCGACTACAAGAACGACTCGATGAGTCGAAGTTGTCGCTGGCTCAAACGCAGCAGGACCTTGTGGCGAGGTGTTCCGACTTGGACTCAGCAAAAACGGAGCGTGACACACTCGACGCCGAGCTGGAGCAAACAAAGCAACGCCTAACTCAGCTCGACGCCGAGCTATCGTTCGCTAAGGCAATCAAGTCAGAGCGAGATGAATTTGCGTCCGATTTGGAAGCTGCCGCCAACTCGCTCGCCGAGCAACGCCAAGTCCTGGAAGCCTGTGAAGTTCAGCTGGAGGAGGCAAACGCGACCATCGTCCAATTGGAACAAGATTCCTCCTCGAAGCGGGAACAGATTCAACAGCAGGAAGAGGCTCAGCGAAAACTAACGGAACTGCACGCGTGTGGCCAAACGCAGGTGTCCCAACTCGAGGAAGCACTCGCCACCAAGACCGAACAGCTCGAAGAGACGTTGAACGATAGAGCGCGGCAACTCGAAGAACGCGACGTCTCCGAGAAGCAGCTCAGTGAAACACTCTCGACCGAGCGTGAGCAGAACTTAGAGCTTCAGCGGTCTTTCGCGTCGATCCAGCTTCGAGTCAAGGAGCATGAGGACAAACATGATGAGCTGGCTGTTTCCATCGCGACGAAAGATTTGCGAATCACGGAAATGCGTCAGCAAATCGACGACCTGATTCCGTTGCAATCCGAGGTCGCTACGACATCCATCGCGCTCGCAGAATCCCGTCAGGAGTGCCAAGCATGTGAGGAAACCATCACACGACAGGGCACAGAACTTGACTCTCTGAGGGAACAACTGGAGGAGATGGAGCGAGTCAGGGAGGCGTTGGAAGAGACCACGACACAGTTCAAGGATGCGTCCTCCGTCTGCGTCCAACTCGAACTCGCCCTCGAACAGAAGCAGGCGATCGTGGAACACCAACACGTCAAAATGCGGGAACTGTCGGAAGCCTTGAGCACCGCGCACGAACAAGAACGTGCGTTTGTCCTGCGGCAGAGTGAGGCGGAACGCGAGGCATCCGAATCGCATGGCCAGATCGAAACTCTACAAAAGCAACTGGCCACTGCTGAGAGTTCGCTGCAAGCCTACCATGAGCGCGGCTCCGAATTGGAGAGTCTGAAGCTTCAACAAACGGAAGAGATCTCGGAGCTCAAACTTCAATCTCAGAGGGTCCCCGACTTGCTTGCCGACCTCAAACTGCGGCACGAAGAATTGGAGTTGGCACGATCCGAGAACGAAAATCGCCAACGCCTGATCGCAAGCGTCGAATCCGATCTGGGCGAATTGAAGCAGGAACTCCGTGAATTCGACTCTACGAAACAGCAGCTTGAATCCGTGGCCGAAGAGTTGGTCACCGTGTCGAACGATCGCGACCTGTTGATGCAGACGCGGCGCGACTTGGAGGCCTCCGTAACGAACCTAAAGCATCAAGTTTCCTCTCAATCCGCGAAAGTGAAAGAAGTCACAGAGCTTCTGTCGGTCAAATCGCACGAGCATCATGACACGACCTCAGAGCTGAGGCGAGAACTCGAAACACGTACGTCAGCGGTGGAAGAACTCAAGAAAGAGTTGAAAGTAAAGACCCGCCAACACGCCGATGTCGTTCGCGACATCGACAAGATGAATGAAAAACTCAATCGACAGCAAGCGAAGATCAACGAATTGGTGATCGAGTTGCGCGAGGCGAAGAAACTTGGACCTGAGAATAGGCAATTGCAAGATCGAGTGGCCGACCTAACCGCGCACTTGAAGCGATTGAGCGCTGAACTCGAAGACAGCTTGGACATGAATGCGAAGGCTCATGATCGTATCCGTGGTATGGAAGACCAGCTGCACGAGCATGTGATCAAGATTCGCGAACTTCGTCGTCAGCGGGGTTCGCTAGCCGACCTCAACACCGACAGCAACCGTGTTGGCGATGAGGATGGTGACGAGCAGAAACGAGCCGCCTAGTTGGTGGAGCGTTCCGGCCGGAACTCGGCCGAGTCTCGATGCGTCTAGGGCACGACCGGTTCGGTCTCGATGCCTTGCCCTGCGTCACCACTAGATCCTGTATCAACAGACCCCATCTCGACGCTGAGTCCTGTCTCGACGCTAAGTCCTGTCTCGACGCTGGCCCCGTCGTCTTCGATGTCGAGGGGTTGCGCGCGCGACATACCGAAGTCACCGACTTCCTGAATCACGGACCGTTCACTACGAACCAGCGCGAGCATCAGCACGAGACCAATCACAAACAGCACGGATGCGCCGATCGCCCAGCCGATGACCGACTTTCTGCCAAACCCGCGCTCTGCAGGAATTTCCTGGGGAGTGCGATAGGGATCGCCCACTTCGCCGGAGCCATCCGCAGCTTGATCGCCATTCGAATTCGTCACGGAGTCATTCATCCGAATCTACCTTCGAGGAAAATCTTGACAATTCAATGCGTATATAACCGAGAATGCATCGTTCCAGATTTCTTAATCACGTTCCGATCTGAGTTGTCGGTTGAACTCAATTCGCTCGAACCCTCGCCCTCATTTTACGTCATCGCGAGTGCTGAAGTGCGTGATCGCGTGCCTCGTGTTAGGGGTGAGCGTGCTAATTCTCACCCCGTATCCCCATTATTATCCTCCGAATTTTGAGTTCGGATTCCTACGAGACAAACGCAGTTTCTTCTTTACGTCCGGCTACTACATAGGGTTTTACGCGCACATTGTGACCGCGCCCCTGGCCATTTTGGTTGGCACGCTGCAGCTCAGCAGTACGATTCGTCTTCGATACCGGCGTACTCACGAAAGACTCGGCAAGCTGTACGTCGCACTCGTGCTGTTCGGTGCGGCGCCGGGTGGCGCGATCATGGCGTGGTTCGCACT
>JBPCVD010000267.1:0-2571 GCA_051010815.1 Rubripirellula sp. | reverse complement strand
AGAGTTTGGCGCCCGACGCGAATCCGGATTCGGCCTTGGCAACAAGAAGTATCTCGTCGACTAGCATGACGTGGAAGATTGCTGAAGGCCAAGATGAACTTCTTCAAGAGACGAATCTACCTTGGGTTCTCGATCCAGAAGTACGGATTTCGAAAGCTGAGCGCCCATTTGATTCCAACCTTGAACGGTATTTATCTGATAAGTCGCGAGACAAGGGACTTCTAGCATATCGAATTGCCTAACAGCGTGTGCAACCGCTGCTGGAGTTGGATTGGGAGTTCGCCTTTTAAGCGGGACGCATGCTTTTAGCGATCCTATCCTGTCGAACTCCTGCTTCCGAAAGAATAATGAGAATGGTAAACGCACGGCAACCTTTGGGACCCAAACCCGGTTTCAGGTCCATGTTATCGGTTGGAAGCACTGATTGCCGTGTGCGTGGCGGTGCCTTCAACGGTCTTGCCAAACGCGTCCGATCCACTCACGGTTTCGACTACCGGGCGGAATTCCTCTACGGCGATCCTGTTTATCCCAGCCATGACTTGCAACGTATCTTCGCCTTAAGTAGCCCGGAGAAATGGGCGATGAGTTGCGTTCACGGGTTGCTAACGCAGCAAATATCGCTCCGTTCACAACACCTGACCGAGGAGTTCCGGCGACCTGGAGGTTGACCGTGAAATAAATGGCTTCATGTCCGATCTACAAATGATTGTTGGATGGAGAATTCGGCAAAGTCAGACTAACGTGTACGACATTAATGAGGCGAGTAGACTCTCGCGATAAGATCTGCGAGCGGTTTGGTTCGCGGGTTGCACTGGAGACATTATGCGGCAAATCGGTTTGGCTTTATCGGGTGGCGGATTTCGTGCCACGCTATATCACCTAGGCGTCGTCCGGTTCTTGCGAGATGCGGGCTTGCTCAACCAGGTAACCCACATCACGTCGGTCTCAGGCGGTAGTGTGCTGGCTGGCCACCTTGTGTTGAATTGGGATCGATATTGCGGCAGTGAGAATGAATTCAATTCCGCTGCCGATGAAGTCATTCGATTCATTCAACTCGATGTCCGCAATCGCATCGTTCGCCGTTATCCGCTGTCTGCTGCTCTGAACGGGACTCGTCGCGTCTTCCGCCTCGGTGGCAATCGCCGTCTAACCCGCGTCGGTTTGCTTGAGTCGCACTACGAGAAGTATCTCTTTGGCAATCGGTGCTTGAGCGAACTGCCGGAACATCCCCAGTTGCACATTCTTGCGACGAACGTCGGCGAGGGTTCACTTTGCAGCTTCACGCGGCGCGGCATCGTTTTCCAGACGGGAGCGTCAGACGATCAGCACGGATTCAATCTGGTTCAAAGCGGCTTGGCCACAGTAGCCATGGCGGTAGCCGCATCATCTGCATTCCCCGGTTTCTTTCCACCCTTGGAACTGGATGCGTGGGACGTTGGGGCCTGTGAGGGCAAGTTTCAACGGCACTCTTTCACCGATGGAGGTGTTTTCGACAACCTGGGGATCAGGATGTTTCGCTGGATCGAGCAGTCTTGGATGCAGCAGGACAATCCATTGCAGGTCGATGACTTTGTCGACATCGAGGACGTGTCAAACGCAATTCGCTCCGCCACGCTTTCTGACGCAGAGTCCCCCGTCCAACGCATAGCGTCTTTGCTTGCCACTGCGCTTCCCGATGATACTCGCGGTTCTGAGCTACCACAAATGAGCGATGGCAACACGTTGCTTGCCAAGAGTCTGTGGGGCGTGGTCGAGAATCACAAGCTTTATACAGATCCTGTCTTTCAAGAGGTCCGCCCAAAAGACCAGGCAATCGCGTCACTGTTAAACGTGGCCCGCACGACCGGTCAGCGGCCCAGCTGGGGAGACCATTTGAAACTGAACCGACACCTGCTCGAAACAGCCCTGCAAGAAGCTATTGGCCATCCGTGCTTCCTTAGCGGCGATCGTCGTTTCGGGGCGATCATCGTGAGCGACGCCGGCAAGAAGATTACTTCGGTTCCTGGAACACAGGGCAGCGGCCTGATCCAGACGGCGATTCGGTCGTCGGAAATCTTAATGGATCGTGTCTGGCAGTTGGAAAGGGAAACGTTTGACGAAATGCCAGGATGCTTTTTCGCGAGTATCAACGATGTGCTTTCACCATCGGATGATCGCTATGCGTTACATCCCGAGGTGCAGCAGCAAGTGATGCGAGTTCGTACCGACCTCGATTACTTCAATGACCTAGAGATCCAGTCGCTTGCCCAGCATGGTTACTGCGTCGCGAGAAAGACGTGTCGCTCAAATCCGGAATCTTTTGGAAGCGACCTTCCTTCCGGTCCATCTTGGAATCCAATCGCGAGCAATCGATCGACTCCTGTTTCCCTGACAGAGGGAACTTCGGAGGCGATCGAATCCGCTCGGCAATTGCAGAAGTCATCGCGGCGACGCATTTGGAGTTCGATGCTCAGCTTGAGCGACTGGCCGACCTACGTTTGGATCCCGCTGATTTTGCTATTTTTTTTTGGTCTACCCTCCCTCTATATCGCATCGAATCGTAAGGCACGTCGTAACGAGACGGTCTTGACC
>JBPCVD010000266.1:0-5134 GCA_051010815.1 Rubripirellula sp. | reverse complement strand
ACTCCAAACTTGGCGGGTTGCTTGCGCTGCCAGTCGTCTACAACTACACCTTGAGCATGGGCTTCTATGCCTTCTTGTTCGGCATCGTGATGTTTCTCTTGCTGGTGGGTATCTGGCTCCGATCGCTGGAGCAACTCTCCGTACGGATAACCTTGATCGCCTTGGTAACCTCGTATTTTGCCTTCCAAGTTCACCCGTTCTCTTGGGTGATGACGGCGTTGGCGTTGGGGTGCCTGGAGTCGGTGGAATACATCAAGCAACTGCGATTCGAATCCGGATGGAGTGGAAAACTCCGTGGCTGCATGAAGCTGATGGCCAAACGTTGGTACCTCTACGCTGTCACCTTGGTACCGGCCGCGATTCATACAAAAATCTTCTTGAACCTCCAGGATGCGACCACGACTTCCACGGCAGAGAAGATTGTGGAAAAGATCGGGACCACCAACGCTGCCTGGAACTATGCACTTCAACGCCTCGACATTTTGCGCGATCGTGTCGTTGGCATGTTCAGTCTCTCGTCTCTTGTCTCTTACAGCATCATCGAGCTCGTCATTTCGGTTGGCTTGCTGCTCGCTATCGTTTTGCTTTCGGTCCTGACGGTTCGATCCAAGAAAGGTACCAGCCAGCATCGTTTGCGTGGACGCTTGCTGTTTCTCGCTTCCTGCTACGGAGTTCTTTACCTGTTCACCAAGGATGCGATGGTAGGTGGAGGATTCGTTGCCTGTCGCGTCCAACTGCTTGCGTTGCTGTCTCTGCTTGCCTGGCTGGGCAGTAGTGCGGAGTTACCGCGTTACCGCCCTTTGGTCTACGGATTCTCTGTCGCCTTGGTGTGCTTCGCGTCCGTCTATTACACATCGCAATACCAACGATTCTCGCAAGCCATCGACCGAGAACTCTCGATGGCGGCTGAAATGCAGGAGGGAGCCACGTACCTTCCCGTCGTGTTACCAAGCGAGCAAATTCCCGCGACGATCATTTGTGAGCCGACGCCTAACCCGTTCCTGCATGCCGACGGCCACTTCGCATATCGACGTCAGTCGGTCGATCTGGGGAACTACCAAGGCTGGATGGGCTACTTTCCGCTGAGCTTCCGCGACAACCTAAATCCGGTCGAATCGATCGCCGTCGATGGAAGGATCGAACTCGACATGAACGAAGGCCTTCCCGAGCTCAAGCTCGATGGAGGCGAAGCTAGCGGGATGACGGTCGATTACGTCGTCGTTGTCGGGTCGTTGGCGAGCGAAGCCGACGCGCCGGAAATTCGCAGCCTAAAGAAGCAACTGGATCACTCCTACCGACAGGTTGCCGGAGACAAAGGAGCCCCCAGCGTTTCACTCTTTCAACGCGTGACGCCAGATTCCCTGTAGGCGACGTGTTTCGGCGCGATGAACGATCAGGCGGAAAAGAGTTCGTCGATGCGTCCCGTGGAATCCCCATGTGAGTCCACAGGAACGCCAACGCCTTGAAGCGTGCTCAACCACAAATTGCAAAGTGGCGTCTTGGGGTCGTTCATCACCAAGTGGCGTCCCTGCTTGAAACCAGCTCCACCCCCAGCGATCAGCGTAGGACAGTTCGTCAAACTGTGCTTGCTTCGAATATTGCTTCCGAAAGTAAGAGCGACGTTATCAAACAGCGTGGACCCGTCAGGTTCGGCAGTTGCTTTTAGTTTGTCGATGAACTGGGCCAGCAGGATCGCATGATGACGGTCCCTCGATTCCGAAACCTCGTGACGATCACCCTCGGCATAGTGACTCATCGTATGAACGCTCATGTTCGCACCGAGGCTGGCCAGCATGGTGTCGCCGGGCATTCGATAGCTGAAGACGCGTGAGGCGTCGACCTGCATCGCAGCAACCATCAAGTCGTACATGATGCGGATTTCGTCCACACCCTCAAGCGTCGGCTTTGGCTCGTCCATCCCCTGCTGCGGCTTTCGTTTCTCGACCCCCAGCCACTTCTCTTCTTTCGCAAGTCGGATCTCGATTTCGCGAACCGATTGAAAGTACTCGTCCAACTTGTTCGCATCGGACGGGTTGACGCGTCGATTGACGGACTTCGCGTCCGACAACACCGTGTCGAGCACGCTTCGCTGATCCAATAACTGCCGTTGTCGCTCAGCGAGGGGAGTCTTGTCGTCGGAAAACATCCGATGAAAAGCAACGACTGGCGTGGTGTACGACGACACAGGTTTGCCCTGCCGATTCCAGGCAAGCGACATTCCTGGACCATGTCCATCGCTGGCATTCCCCTTCACCGAGCCCGACAGTTGGACGGAGGTAAATCGAGTCTCTTTACCCAATTGCTCTGCGGCGACCTGATCGACAGAAACCGAATTGTGAAAACTCTGTCCCGCCACGGAGTATCGGTTTGCACCCGTCAGCCAAAACGTGCTTCCAAAGTGTCCATCACTCGAATGTTGATGGTACAAGTTTTGAATGATCGAGATACCATCTTTGTGACGCGCAAGCGGTTGAAGCACTTTGGGTAATTCGTAATTTTTCCCCACGGTCGCGACATCGGGGTACCAAGACTCTTGAGTGACTCCGAACCCCATTCCCAAAAACACGAGGCGTTTGGGAGCAGTGGTGGCGGTCGCTGCCGATACAAAGCGTCGCTGCCCCAATGACTCCAGCATGGGCAAGCCCACTAGGGCGCTGCCGCTACGAAGGAATGCGCGACGCGATGGTGTGAATGGATGCATGGATGTACCTGAGCTAACGAACGCTGTGATTATTGATGGTCTTTTTACTTGCTGCGAAACTCTGCAGACTGAACCAACGCATGAACAAACTGGCTGACTTCGAAGTTGCCAGCGTCCGCCTGTTCAAGAATGGAATTCGCAAGTCTTTGATCGGTGAAGCCATAGGGACGGCCCAGCCCGTAGGAAATCAGGGACTCGGTGAACCCTCTGGCGAAGTCGTCGGAGCACTCTGCGACGGCATTCCTGAGTCCGATGTAACTCTCGTACTCATCTCCCGAGGGCAGACGTCCACTGGCGTCGATCGTGAACCCCTTCGTCTTCGCGTTTCGGTTGCCAGACCGTACGACTTCCAAATCTCGCCACTTGCCCGCCGCGTCAAAGTTCTCCAGCCCATATCCAATCGGATCGATCTTACGATGACACTGGGCGCATTGGGGTTCTTCTTGATGTGCCCGCTGGAGTTCACGCGCCGCCAGAACTTCGCCCGCCAAACGACTCAATTGCGGAACGTTGGGTGGCGCAGGTGGCGGCGGATCGTTCAACACATGCCGCAACACCCAGGCGCCGCGTTCGACTGGGGATGAACGAATGCCGTCCGACCCCATGGCCAGCACGGCAGCAGTTCCCAACAACCCACCTCGTGGTGAACCTTCGGGCAGGGAAACCTTTCGGAACTCGTGGCCTTCCACACCTTGAATACCGTAGTAGTCGGCCAGCACATCGTTGATCACAACAAAGTCCGACTTGAGCAGCGTGGACAA
The DNA here is from genome assembly GCA_051010815.1 of Rubripirellula sp. Classification (GTDB taxonomy): domain Bacteria; phylum Planctomycetota; class Planctomycetia; order Pirellulales; family Pirellulaceae; genus Rubripirellula. Next base: position 1,672 of record JBPCVD010000266.1, on the reverse strand, counting down.
CGGAAGACGCTCCGCCATGATGGTTTGCATGGTCTGGAATATTTCTTCGCGTGCACTCTCTCGAGCACTGTTGTCGAAGGTGGGGAACAACCTCGCTTCAAACTGAAACATTCCCAAACGGTCCATCCCGAGCCACTGATGGACGAAACTGCGGAGGAATCGATCGGCACGCTGATCGGCCAATAACCGCGTTGTCTGCTCGCGAAGCGTGCTCGGGTCTGACAGTTCTCCTTGTCGAGCGATCGACATCAACTCGTCATCAGGCGGCGTGCTCCAGAGTAAATATGAAAGACGCACGGCCAATTCCGGATCGGTCAACGACGCGTCGCCGCCCGTCGATTCAATCATGTACAAGAAGCTGGGCGATGAAAGCACGATCGACAGTGGATCGACCAGAGCATCGGTCGGCCCAAGCCCCTTCTCACGACCCGAGACGTAGCGTTGAAAGAGCTTGTCCAGATACTCATTCGCTGGCTCCTCTGTTCGGAAAGCTCGAACCGCGAAGCGGCGAATCACCTCCCTGGCGTAATCCTCGTCGCTCCAACTTGGCGGTTTCTCAAACAAGATTTCCTTGGCGATGCCTTGGATCGCGTCCGCATCGCCCGATTGCTCTAACTCAACCCAATCAACCCACAGGCCGGGTGGAGTTCCCAGTACATTCTTCTCACGATCAAGCGTCCAAAGATTCTTGTCTCCACGCCCTTGGTGCGTTCGCTGATGAACGAAGAACTGGACGCGTTCACCCGCATTCACAGAAACGGGAAACGCGACAATCTGTGGTTCGTCAACGGACCCGCTGACTTTCCGCCACCCAAGGTGTGTCGAATAGTCGGTCCCAACAACCCTCTGCGAGAATTCTAGATAGCGGTAACGGTCCGGCGCCCCTTCGTAAACTCCCGCTCGAACACGGATTACGGCTTTCTGAGTGGAACGGCCACCCATGGCCGGAAGCTTGATCCTGGTGATGCCACTCTTGATGCTACTGATCAGCGTCGCACCCCGCTTCGTCTCCGGGCGATTGAGGTAATCGAGGAACTGCGGCAAGAACTGCTTGGCACCCCGCATCGCTTTGGCGGCATTGGCTTTGTCGACGTAGCCAAACGCAGACGCAGGTTTTTCCGTCTGAGCTTGGAAGGCGATGCTGCGCGCAATCGTATCCTGATAGGTCGACGCTCTCTCTGCGTACAAGTCTGAGAACTCATCTTCCGGCTCAATATGAATCAATCTTTCCTTGATTGCTTCAGGTTCCTGAAACGCTAGCTCTAACGCGTGCCGCGCTAGCCCCAAGTACTGTTCCAACTGGTCACTGGAGAAAAAGAGGGAGGCACCGACAGTATCAAAACCACTCGTTGCCTGGTCGTCCGGGAGAGCGGACACATCAGGTCGAACGCCCAACAACGATTCAATCGTGTTTTGATATTCGCGACGATTCAGTCGACGCATCGTGATCATGCCGCCGGAGTCACTCAAGATCCGTCGGGCAACCACCATCTGCACCGAAAGGTCGGCCAGAAAGTCAGCCTTCTCATTATCGGAAATTGGCTCGGAATCGTCGGGCGGCATCTCTCCGGAGTTGATCGCATTGAGGACTTTTGCCCATTGCTCCGCCGTTGGAATGTCATTGCCAATGTCAAACGAGATCGCCTCGAGATTCAGGTTCCCCTCTTCCGAT
>JBPCVD010000265.1:0-23077 GCA_051010815.1 Rubripirellula sp. | reverse complement strand
CTGCTGCGTCATGCTTCGCGATTCCGGGAGGCTGGCTGCCCGATCCTGATCGGACACTCACGAAAAGGATTCATCGGGCACTTGCTCGAGGACAAGTCGGCAGACAGGACAGCGGGAACGTTAGGCGTCTCGCTTGCGATGGCGGTCGCAGGTGCCAACGTGCTTCGCGTGCATGATGTAAAGCCGACCGTAGACGCATTGCGTCTGTTTGAGGCCTCTGGCGGGCTCCGCTAGGCCCGACATCGGCGAATAGAAGTGATTCGGGCCTTCCACACTTCAGCCCATCGGTGAGTGAGCAGATCCTAGCCGCAGCGGTGAAGAGTGCCATGAGCAGACACCGCATGACGCAATTGCGCACGTTGAGAATGGAGAGGCTCGTGCCGCCTTCAGCCGCCGTTCCTAGTTGAAATGGGGAACAGCGTGGAAGCGGACGCTCTCCGAACGCATAACAATCCTGTTATGCGTGTTGCAGCCTCAGAGTGCCGCAGTATTGGACTCAGGCGGTCGAGTGCGTTCCACTCGGTGGCCGGTTCCCGCTGTTTCGCTCCAGCTCACTCGTCTGCTCGCTATTCGCTTCGCTCGAGCTGGGTTTGGCAGGAGGTCCTAATACCAACGTCTGCTTGACGCCGTGGACAGACTCAATTGTGTAGGTCATCGTGTTCATGGTGGTTGCTCGTATCACAGGTCGACGCGACGTGTAAATATCACACGAAGAAGCATCGGCCAGGAAATTTTCAAGCGCGAATACAATTTTGACGCGCCGTGATTTCAGCGTCCATCTCAATCCGTTTGCGACGGTTATTTCGAAGATGAGCGTGTGAGTCCGCATTCAGCGAACAACGCCTGCTGTCCCTCCGCTAATCGCCTACACTGGCGTTGAAAACGGCATCGCACCAAGCCATTCGCGTTAGGCAAGATTGCGCACCATTACGCAATTTGCAAAAAGTTTCGCAAGTGAGATCGGAACTCTTGCTCATCCTCCTTTTTGATCGTTTTCCGTCAACTCACGAGTGTGTCGGGACGGTCGCGTCGTGGCTCGATTCGACCGCGACACACGAGCGAACATTTGCTGACAATGAACCGACGACGGACGCACGCGTAGTCACTGCGTGAAGTCTGCTCGCGTCTCTAAACTCAACGCTTGCCTAGACCTTTGCCCATTCGAGGTGCGTTTTCCCAGCCATGCGAATCGATTTCGTTATCACAGAGCTCTTCGTCGGGGGCGCCGAACGCTGCCTAACCGAGATCGCGTTGGGACTCTCCGAGTCGGGAGATGACGTCAGAGTTTTCTCAATTGGCAGTCTTCCGAAGGGCGAGCAATCTGCGTTGGTAGACCGTCTGCGTTCGTCCGGCGTCCAGGTCGATTCCGGGCAAGCCGACACTCTTACCCAAACGCTCGCCGCCTATCGCCAGTTGCAGTCCTGGTTCACCGCTTCACCACCCGATCTCGCCCAGACCTTTCTCCACCACGCGAACGTCTTAGGGACGCGGGCAGCGAAAACGACCGGTGTTTCGACCAGAGTGGCTGGTATTCGTGTGGCCGAATCAAACCCCATTCGATGTCAACTCGAACGAGTCTCGTTGCGTGCATGCACGTCAACGATTTGCGTCAGCCATGCCGTTCAAGAATTTGCGGCATCAAGGCTTGGCTGCCCCCGAGAAACGCTGACCGTGATTCCCAATGGTGTGGATGTTGCAAGATTTGCTTCGGCGCCGCCAATGAATTGGTCGGATCTGGGATGGCCGGATGACGCAGTCGTGACGCTCTTCGTAGGTCGACTGCATCGTCAAAAGGGAATTGAGTTACTTCAATCGCAGATCGATCAAATTGCGCCCCAGGGATCAAAGCAACGTCTCCTCCTGGTAGGCGAGGGACCGCTGCGAAACGAACTTCGGTCATGGTCCGAACGTCTTGGCCCTCAACGTGTGCAGATGCTGGGGTGGCAGTCTGATGTAGCACCCCTGATGAGGGCGTGTCGGCTTCTCGTGCTTCCGAGCCACTACGAAGGAATGCCCAACGTGGTCTTGGAGGCGATGGCAGCGGGGCGTCCCGTCGTCGCAAGTCGCGTCGAGGGGAGTGACGAACTTCTTGAGCATTCGCCGGAATCTCAGGGCTTCCGCCCGGGAGATGCTGCTGCAATGGCCATGCTAATCAACAGATTTCAATCTGATGAATCGTTCGCAGATGACATTGGCGATCGAAATCAATCCTTCGTCAGAAATGAGTTTTCGATCGCCGCGATGGTCGACGCGTATCGCTCGCACTACCGATCACTGCTGGCGCGTCGCCGCGAGGACGTCTGACTGTTGGGCAGTGGAAGACGAGTGATCGGTCGCAATTCGATTTGATCGTATGCCGTTGGGCGTACAGGTTGCGGGACGCGTCGGCTCGTTTGGTCGTCGTCAAAGGGATCGCGCAGCGAATCAAAAAGCCCGCCCTCTTGCTTCGGCTCCTCCACCTGGGGGTTTCGAACGGGAGGTGGCATCAGCTTGGGTTGCTCACCACCAAGGGTTGGCGAAACCTCGATGCTCGGCTGCGTCATCTTCAAATTGCCCTGTGACGGATCAGCAAGTGGCGACGGTTCCGCGGGCGGCGGCGTAATCGACTCGTAATCGTGCGGCAATGCCGGTGGCACAGATGGCGCGTGATTGTGGTGACTGTGAGCATGGTCGTGATGCAATTCCGTTGGTGCAGGCAACATCAGTTCGTCGATCATGGCCGCGTCGCAACCGTCGTCACAACAGGTGTCGCACCCCTTCTTCGACGGAAGCAGGCTTTTGAAATGGCTGGCCAGCTTCGTGAAGTGCTTTTGCAAGCAGTTCGATTTCTTGGGCGCACACTCACATGAAGAACAGCCACAACTGGAGGTCGGCGGAGGACAGGTTTGGCAGCCGCTTTGACAACCGCACGTACCGGCAAGACTACTACCGGTCACAGCCAGACTCAGGGCACCAGCGGCAAAGTAGGCAAAAAGACGACTCTTGTTCGGTCGATCGGTCAGCATCAGATTCAGCTCGGGTCGTGGATCAAACACGCGTCTCAACATCGCGATTGGGTCGATATCGACGCGGAACAATTGGGACGACCAAGAGAACCGGGAGGACCGTCAAACTCATCCCAGATTCACAACGCCCAAAAAGGGCCCGGCAGACAACTAAAACGACGATCGCTACACTGGCGAGCGTTTCGCCCTGTTTTCCCAATAATTTCTCGTAGAGAGCAGCCCCGTGACGTTCGATCCCTTCGGAGCCCGCGACCAGTTTGACACCGGAAGTGGTACCGCCACCCTCTATCGTCTCAGCAAATTGGAAGAAGCCGGTCTGGGCGAAATCAGCCGACTGCCATTTTCGATCCGCGTGCTGCTTGAGGCCGTGCTGCGAAATTGCGACGGTTTTCTCGTCACCGAAGACGATGTCAAGAACCTGGCTGCCTGGGACGCTGCGGCGCCCGCGAAACAGGAAGTGCCATTCAAACCGTATCGTGTGGTTTTGCAGGACTTCACCGGTGTTCCCGCGGTTGTTGACCTAGCGGCCATGCGGTCGGCCATGCAGAGAATTGGCGGCGACCCTGAAAAGATCAATCCACTCATCCCGGTGGACCTGGTCGTCGACCACTCCGTTCAAGTCGATTTCTTTGGCAGCGACGGGGCGCTTCGCAAGAACGTCGACATTGAGTTTCAGCGCAACCGCGAACGCTATGAATTCCTTCGTTGGGGACAACAAGCCTTTGATAACTTTGGCGTCGTCCCACCGAATGTTGGAATCGTTCATCAGGTCAACCTCGAGTACTTGGCTCGAGTGGTCGCACTGAAAGACACCGAAGACGGGCCCGTTGCGCTTCCCGACACGCTAGTGGGCACCGACAGCCATACGACCATGATCAACGGACTCGGCGTGCTGGGCGGGGGCGTGGGTGGAATCGAGGCAGAAGCCAACATGCTTGGCCAACCTCTCTACATGCTGATGCCGGAAGTGATCGGTTTCGAACTTACCGGCTCACTGCCTGCTGGTGCGACGGCCACAGACATGGTCCTTCGTGTGGTGGAAGTACTTCGTCAGGAAGGCGTCGTCGGAAAATTTGTCGAGTTCTTCGGGTCGGGAATGAACAAGATGAGCGTTGCCGATCGTGCGACGATCGCCAACATGGCCCCCGAGTATGGGGCCACCATGGGTTTCTTTCCCGTCGACGATGTCACGCTTGAATATCTGCGTCAGACGGGACGAGACGAAAAGCATATCGACTTGGTCGAACGGTACACAAAAGCACAAGGCTTGTTCCGAACCGACGACGGCCCGGCGCTGAAGTACACCAAGACTCTGGGACTTGACCTCAGCACAGTCGAGCCAAGCCTTGCGGGCCCCAAGCGGCCTCAAGATCGGATCTCGCTGCAAGACATGAAGCAGTCCTTCAACGATTCGCTAACCGCCCCAATCGGGAAGACGGGATTCGGATTGGATTCGAGCGACCTAGATCGTGTTGCCACGGTGAAAGACAATGGGCACAGCAGCCAAATCACACACGGTGCGGTTGTGATTGCTGCCATCACCTCTTGTACCAACACAAGCAATCCGTCGGTGATGATCGGCGCCGGATTGTTGGCGAAGAAGGCCGTCGACCGTGGACTCAGTGTTGCTCCCCACGTGAAAACGAGCCTTGCCCCCGGTTCCCGGGTCGTCAGCGACTATCTCGACAAGGCCGGTCTGACCAACGACCTCAAACAGCTTGGGTTCCATACCGTCGGTTATGGATGCACGACGTGCATTGGAAACAGCGGCCCGCTTCCAGAGTCGGTCGCGACTGCGATTCGCGAAGGCGACTTAGTGGCCTCCGCCGTGCTGAGCGGAAATCGAAACTTTGAGGGCCGAGTCAATCCACTCACCAAAGCGAATTACCTTGCCAGTCCACCCTTGGTCGTGGCTTATGCGTTGGCCGGAACGACCGATATAGATCTCGCCACGGAGCCGATCGGGCAAGACTCCGACGGCAAAGATGTTTACCTCAAAGAGATCTGGCCAACGGCAGAGGAAATTCACGACACGATCACACGTTCGATCCAGCCGGAAATGTTTACCGAGGAGTACGAAGCGGCTGTCAGCGGAAACGAACTTTGGAATGCGATTGATGCGGCTGGTGGTGCGATTTATCCGTGGAGTGATTCCAGCACCTATATCCAGCACCCACCGTTTCTGGATGCTGTTTCGGGTGACGCGATTCCAGACGTGCAACCCGTCAAGGGTGCTCGAGTCCTCGCTCTACTTGGGGACTCCGTGACGACTGATCACATCTCTCCCGCTGGTGCGATCGCATCCGATGGACCTGCCGGTAAATACTTGCAAGAGAATGGCGTCGACATCCGTGACTTCAACAGCTTCGGCTCTCGACGCGGAAACGACCGCGTCATGGTCCGCGGAACCTTTGCAAACATTCGTATCCGCAATCAACTTGCCCCCGGGACCGAGGGCGGCGTCACGCGTCACCTTCCCGACGGCGAAGTGATGAGCATCTACGACGCGTCGATGAAGTATCAAGCTGACGGAGTGCCGTTGGTTGTATTGGCGGGAACTGAATACGGAACGGGAAGCAGTCGTGACTGGGCAGCGAAAGGTACGATGCTGCTGGGGGTCAAAGCTGTCATCGCAGCCAGCTACGAACGTATCCATCGCAGCAATCTCGTTGGCATGGGCGTGCTGCCGCTCGAGTTTGCAGACGGGTCCACTTGGCAGTCGCTAGGCCTCACGGGTGAAGAAACTCTCGACATCGCCGATTTGTCAAACGATCTTCAACCCCGGTCCACGCTTTCCGTCACTGCGACGGCCGCCGACGGTACGGTGAAGAGCTTTGACTGCGTCGTCAGAATCGACACCCCCGTCGAAATGCAGTACTACCGCAACGGCGGCATTCTGCCGACCGTTCTCCGCAATCTGTCCAATTAACCCGTCCGCTAAACCCTTACTCACACGAGACTGACAATGCCATCTGCAAGTGCACGACACATCCTGGTCGCTACCGAAGAAGAGTGCCTGGATCTTCAAAAGCGAATCGCCGAAGGTGAAGAATTTGGTGCAGTTGCTGCTGCCCACTCTTCCTGCCCCTCCGGTCAGCAAGGCGGCTCACTGGGAACCTTCTCTCCAGGCCAAATGGTCCCTGAATTTGATCAGGCCGTGTTCAATGGCGACGTGGGCGTCGTCCAAGGGCCCGTCAAGACGCAGTTCGGTTACCACCTTTTAGAGGTCACTGAACGCAAGGAATAACTGCGAACGATCGTTGCACTGAGCGGACCCTATCGCTCTTCAAGGCCAAGCAGACTCATCTCTGCTTGGCCTTTTTCGTCGCGAGATATGCCACGTTGCAGGGGATGACACAGCGCCGCGAACGAAATCGACGCTTGATCGGCACACCCAAGAATTCAGGAAAACGCTTGCCGTAACATTGCAAGACTCTTAGGTATCGCCGTCTCGTGCTTTTCCTTTCCCTCGAACTCCAACGAGATGTAGCCCCGATAGTCGACACCACGCAGAATCTTCGCCACGCGATCGTAATTGATCTCCAAGTCGTACCAGGTGCCGCCCCCGAAATATGTCTTGGCCTGCACAAAGACTGCCTCCGGAGCAAGTTCTTCGTACTGCTCGTACTGATTCTCAAGGAAGTTACCTGTATCGAGCGTCGCGCGGAGCCATGGCGAGTCCACTGAGTTGATCACGCGTAGAACTCCTTCGGCCGTGCGTCCAAGTCCCCAATGATTTTCGAGCCCGAGCACGACGCCACATTTTTCTGCAGCCGGCAAACACTTCTCCAGTCCCTCTTCAACCCAGGCAAATCCCTCGTCGTCGGTATAGCCCTCAAGTCGCGGCTCAATTCCTTTATTGGCCATCAGGTCATCGAAGTTTTTCGAAGTTCCCCACCGCCCTGTGTTCACTCGGATCGTCGGAATCCCCAGGGCATAGGCGAGTTCGATGCAGCGAATCGTATGTTCAACGTTCTTCTGCCGCTCTACCGGATCGGGTTTGACGAACGACTGATGCGTGGAAAATCCACACAGGTCGAGTCCGTTACGAAAGGCTCGCTGCTTGATTCGTTGCAAGGCACCGTTGGACTCGTCCTGCATCTGAACATGCAGTATCTCAACGCCGTCGAACCCCGCTTCAGCCGCCAGATCAACGCATTCCACGATTCCCAACTTGCTGTCATCGCGATATCGCCAATAAGAATAGGTCGACACAGCGATCGGATTGGGGCGCACTGATGAAGTCGCCTCTGACGCGTTCGCAACAGGATTGCCATTCGAAACGAGAGAGGCGGCGGAAACACCCGCGATTCCCGCGACGAATGAGCGACGATTCAAATCAGTGGGCATGAGCAAGCTCCAGGGCGAAAAGGAACGCTCACTATAACGACTCCACCTTTCAGAGAGGGGAGCAACAGGACTCTGGCAGCGGACGACAAGCACATCACAGCCGCGACCACGGACACCATCCGCTGCTGACATCCAACGCATTCTCCTCCAACGGTGTATTCCCCGTCCAACCAAGGGCGGGGATCGACGACTCACGTGAGGAGGGCGTACGACCGTATGCAGAGCGAGAATTCGATGCCGTTTCGAAAGATTACGGACGAAACGCCGGCCCGCGTACTAGGGCTTGGGAGCAGCTTCAGCCAGCACAGCAAGATCATCCTTGCCAACACGCGTGCAGAACGTGCCGAGCGATTCATCGCCCTCACGATTTGCTTTGAACGCTGCGAAGATTGAAATGATCTCGTCAATCACCGTCTCGTCCGGCACCAAGTCTTTGTAGACGTATGCGAGTCGGTTCCCCAACCAGCCACCGCCAGCAAACAGCGTGTATTTCCCTTTGGCCTTCCCGACAAGAGCAAGGTCGGCGTTGTACGGCCGAGCGCATCCGTTGGGGCAACCGGTCATCCGAATGGTGAAGCGTTCCTTGTCCAAACCGAGTTTGGCCAGCGGTGCCTCCAACCCATCGATGATGCTTGGCAACCGACGCTCGCTTTCCGTGATCGCCAATCCACAAGTCGGCAACGCAACACACGACATTGACCAACGTCGTACTGTGCTGGTCTCTTCAGTCGTCGGTACGTTGTGCTTCGTGACCAAGCCAATCAGTTTGTCTTTGTCGGCTTCTTCGATGTCTGTGAAGATCACACTTTGGTGACCGGTCATCCGTATTTCGGTCTTGAACTCATGGCAGATTGCCCGCAAGGTCGCTTTGAGCTGTTGCTCATCGTTGTCGTACAGGCGGCCGTTTTCGATATTCAATCCGTATGACCACTTGCCATCCCCTTGCTCCTGCCAGCCCATGTGATCGTCGAATCCATGGACGTCATCTTCGGTGCAGTCAGCAAGTGGCTCACCAAAGTATTTCTCAACCTCAGCGCGGAATTTCTCGATTCCCCAATCGTTCACGAGGTACTTCATCCTCGCAGTTTTTCTGTCTTCTCGGTTGCCGTTGTCGCGCTGCACTTTCAAGATCGCCTGCGAAACGCCAACTGCTTGATCAGGCGTGACGAACGCCATTCGTTTCGCGAGTGCCGGGTACGTCTTCTTCGCCGATGGAGTTGTCCCCATGCCACCGCCAACCAGGACGTTGTAGCCAATGATTTTTCCATCACGCACGACGGCCAGAAAACCAACGTCCTGCGTGTAGATATCAATGCAGTTGTCTTCGGGCAGCGCAATTCCCATTTTGAATTTACGCGGCAAGTAGGTCGGTCCATAAAGAGGTTCAACTGGACCGCCACCCTCCAGCGTCTTCTCCCCGGTCTCCGGATCGGTTAGCCAAAGTTCGTGATAGGCCGCCGTTCGGGGTGCAAGAGCATCGGTCAGCTCGTCGGTCAGTTTCTCCATCTCGGCGTGAACGCTATCGGCACGTTTGGCGGGACAACACATGATGTTTCGATTGACATCGCCACAGGCAGCCAATGTCGAAAGCGCAATGTCGTTGATGTGCTTGATCGTCGGGCGGAGGTCGTCCTTGAGGATGCCGTGCAGCTGAATCGTTTGCCGCGTCGTGATCTTCATCGTTGAGTTGCCGAGCTTCTCGCACAGGTCGAGCATCGACAACATCTGGTCCGAGCGAATTCGGCCGCCCGGAATCCGGAGCCGCACCATCATCGAGTAGGCCTTGCCGGCGCCGGTCTTCTTCGCCGTCAACCGGGAATCACGGTCATCTTGCTGATATGTCCCGTGGAACTTCAGCAGCTGAATGTTGCTCTTATCGAAGTGATCGACCGAATCCGCAATCTCCGTGTCGATCGTTCCTTTCAGGTAGTTGCTGCCCTCTTTGATCGATTCCAGTGGGCTCAATTTTGGCGCGTCGGTAGACATCGAGACACAAATCCTGTGTGATTTCGTTTCACGAACGGTCGGGGCTGCCAGTGCAGATTACGACCACGTAGTGGAGTTTCCGCAAATACGGTGTTTTGGGCAACTATAGCGGCCCACGCCAAATGTCACTATGGCGATCATTTCCATCAAATCGAAGTGCAATCATGACTGCTGAACTACTTGACGGAAAACGAGTGGCGGCTGAAATCCGGGGCGAAGTCGCCGAACAGGTGCGGCAATTCGTCCAGGAGGGTGGTCCCAAACCATGCCTGACCGCCGTCCTTGTGGGAGAGGACCCCGCCAGCCAGGTCTACGTTCGCAACAAAAGCCGAGCCTGCGACAAAGCGGGCATCGACGGCCGAACGCTGCGACTCGATGCCGGAGTCTCCCAGGCGGAATTGGTCGATACCGTTCAGCGATTGAACGAAGATTCAGGCGTCCACGGAATTCTGGTGCAACTTCCACTGCCAGCCGACGGCAATGGTGGCGATGGCTTCGACGAGCGAGCGATCCTGGACACGGTGGCGCCACTGAAGGATGTCGATGCCTTCAGCCCGGTGAACGTCGGGTTATTGATGCAGGGTCGACCTCGCTTCCTGCCCTGTACCCCTCACGGCATTGTCCAACTCCTGCACCGCAGCAAAATCAGTGTCGCTGGAAAACATGTCGTCGTCGTCGGTCGCAGCGACATCGTCGGTAAACCGATGGCCATGATGCTCGCGCAGCGCGACGGTTCCTGCGGTCGCGAGATTGCCAATGCGACAGTCACGATCGCCCATAGTCGAACCGCCGATCTCGCCGCCATCTGTCGTTCGGCAGATTGCTTGATTGCTGCGGTCGGCGTTCCCAATATGATTCGCGGCGATATGATCCGCGACGGGGCCGTCGTCATCGACGTTGGAATCAATCGTGTTGGCGACAAGTTGGTAGGCGACGTCGCTTTTGATGAAGCGAGCGAGGTTGCGTCTGCGATCACGCCTGTCCCAGGTGGTGTCGGCCCTCTGACCATCGCGATGTTGTTGCACAACACGTTGTTGGCTGCTCGACTTCAATCGTAGCAAGAACGGCAATCGATGATCATGCGGCGATTCCGGTCCGCGAAGCAATTCGGCAGGACACATGCCGCGAACGCGCGGCGGCTTGCACGCTAACTTGCGTAGCCGTTGGGGTGCGATTGGTGCCACCGCCAAGCCGTTTCGACAATCGAATCCACGTCGTTGTACTTCGGTGTCCACCCCAACACTTTCTTCGCGAGGCGTGCATCGGCGATCAATTTCGATGGATCTCCCTCGCGTCGCGCCCCCATCACTTCAGGAATCGGGTGTCCGGTAATCTTGCGACAAGCCTCGACGATCTCGCGCACGCTGGTCCCCCGTCCGGTCCCGAGATTAACGCACAAACCTTTTCCGGGCTCCAATCGTTCAAGTGCACGTAGGTGTGCATCACCAAGGTCATCGATGTGGATGTAGTCGCGCACGCACGTTCCATCCTCCGTGTCATAGTCGTCACCAAAGATTGTGATCTTATCCCGCTGCCCCAAAGCAACCTGCAGGACGATCGGAATCAAATGCGTCTCCGGATCATGATCCTCTCCGATCGTGCCATCCGGCCTTGCACCGGCGGCGTTAAAGTACCGAAGAGCCGCGTAGGCCAATCCGTACGCGCGGGCGTAATCAGCTAGCGCCTGTTCGAATACATACTTGGTAAAGCCGTACGGGTTGATTGGATGTTGAGGAGTCGTCTCGGGAATCGGCACGATGTCCGGTTCGCCGTACGTGGCCGTCGTGCTACTGAAGACAATCTTTTTGACGTCCGCTTCTCGCATCGCATCGAGCAGTTCCAACGCGGCGATCACATTGTTGCGATAGTAGAGCGACGGATCATTGACTGACTCGTTGACCAACGCAAAGGCAGCAAAGTGCATGACGGCGTCGATTTTCTGATCACGGAGCGTGTTGACCAATGTCTCGCGATCGGCCAGATCTCCTTCCACCAATAGGCCATCCGGCACGGCCTGACGGTGCCCGCGGGAAAGATTGTCGTAGACGCAAACGTTGTGGCCCGCATCGAGGAGAAGCCGAACCGCGTGCGAACCGATATAGCCGGCGCCGCCGACAACCATAACATTCATGTAAACGTGATTTCTTCAACAAGTGGTACAAGTGTCAAACCCGCTGGCCGGCTACGATTCGCAGCTGGCCCGGTCGAACAAGATAAGAAGCTAGTCTTTTTCGGACCAGACAGATCCGCCTCATTGCTCCGAATCTACTTTTTTCGACAAAAGCGACGTGGCCAAACGCGCAACCAAACTCCAACAGCTTCAAAAATCGGGAGCTCCCGCCAAGTCGGCGCGAGCCACCGAGACGGTCTGCAGCGACTTCCTCGACTACCTGCGTGGTGAGTGCCATCTGACGGCAAACACGATCGCAGCCTACGGACGCGATATGCAACGTTTCGTTGCCTGGCTAGGAAGTAAGAAGCTGTCGGGACTCACGATCAATCAACTCTCGGACTACGTCGCAACCCTGCACGGGGAAGGGCTAGCGCCCGCATCCATCGCTAGGAACGTGGTTGCCGTTCGAACCTTCTTCAAGTTTCTGCAACTCGAAGGGATGGTTCGAGAGAACCCTGCCGAGTTACTTGCGACTCAGAAGATGTGGGAGCGTATCCCGAGCGTATTGACCACGCGTCAGGTCGATGCCTTTCTCTCGTCACCACAAAAATCGGACACCTACTGGCTTCGTGACGTCGCGATGCTGGAAGTCCTGTACGCGACCGGCTGCCGAGCATCCGAGGTTTGCACACTCCGGGTACGCGACCTCTCGCTCGATGAGAGACATCTCAAGTGCGAGGGGAAGGGAGGCAAGCAGCGGATGGTGCCGATCGGGTCCCGAGCGATCGCGGCGATTCAGCGTTATTGTGAAGAGCTTCGGGGCTCTTTGGCTGCCAAAAGTCCCCATCCACCCGAAGAGCTGTTCTTGTCTCGCAGTGGGCGACCACTCGACCGAATCCAGCTCTGGCGACTGGTGAAACTTTATGCGAAACGCGCCGGAATCGAATCCAACATCAGTCCCCACAGTCTGCGTCATAGCTTCGCCACGCATCTGCTCGCGGGCGGCGCTGATCTACGCTTAGTTCAAGAAATGCTCGGCCACGCCAGCATTCAAACCACGCAGATCTACACCCATGTGGAACATTCACGCTTGAAGAAAGTCCACAGCCAGTTTCATCCGCGAGCCTAAGACTCAGAAGGCGACTTTCTCCGTCCGTTGATCTTCGAGCGAACCGCTTGAAATGCCGGTCATCTTCTTCTGATTGGGCTGATCGGTGCCAAGCCGAATCGTGTAGGTCCCAGCCGAGTAAACCGGTGGTCGAAACCGATCACCGTAGGCCCGGATCGTGTAGACCACTTCGTCGCTCGACTCATCGACGACCTGCACGACGGGAGGTCGTTCCGATTCGAATCGCAGCTCCGGTAAATAGCCGACCGGTTGCCGCCCATCGTTTTCGTGCGTCTTGATTGTGACGGGCCAACCTGCGAACTGAACGTCATCGCCGTCGTCCACCGATGCGAAGCGAGGCCAACACTCGAACGTAATGGAGCGATCTTTCTTGTTGAACCGAACGATTCCGTGACCATCGGCTCGTTTCGTTTCGTCCTTGCGATCTTCGGGATTCGCGTACGCCAGCATTCGAATCAGGTTGCCCAATCCATCCTCGTATTCGCCGGTCCAGGGCAGGGGACTCTCAGGCACAGGATTCACTCCTGGCTGTTCGTCCTCGGGTTGCCACCAGCGCCCATAGATTGTGTTTACGATCGCCGGCGATGTGAATCCGAACGGACCATCGGACGCTGAATCGATTCCGTGCTGAACTAAAACCGCAAGGTGTTGGTCACCGCAAAGATGTGGAGCCCAAGCTCTTCGAATTCGCTTGAGCGCCTCGTTGCGACCAGTTTGCGGCCATCCGTTGCAGTCCAAGTCCGCGAGTAGTCGATTGGTCGGGCTGCCGTGTAAATGGACCGCACCGCAAAATGCGGTTTGACTTAAAACGGCCTTCATCTCAGTGTCCGTCCAGTCCTGGCTCCAGGCGTCCAAAAACTCAAGCTGACGGTCACCCAAGAGTTTGAGTCCGGGTAAGTCCACCGAAGCGCGATCGTAAGAGGGATCATTGATGTGATCCGGGCGGGGTCCCATCTTTGGAATCTTCCCCTCAGGTCCACTCTTGAACTTCCGGTCTTCCAAGATCGCGAAGTCGATCCCGCCCACGCGCAAGTTGGTGAAATAAACGCCGATGTTACGATCAATCGGATCGGAGTCGAACGGATCCGGTAGATGCCAGGTTTGGCACCGCTGAACCATGTTGACGTACTCAGCCGGATAGTAGAAACCGCCGGCGGGGCCGGCTGGAGTTTGCGCACGTTTTCCATTCTCACCCCAAATATTTGCCTGTCCCACGTCATGATCATCCGGAATCGTGATCACGGGACGATCCTTCATGACGTCGCGGAACTGCATGCCGAACTCAAGCCAGCCAAACGTGTGCTGAGTATGGTGATAGGACTGGTCGCCAGCAAAGAACAGGACGTCGGGATCCTGCTTGATCAAGTTCTCGATCATTCTCGGTCGCGGACCAGGCGTGCGACTGCTGTTACAGGACAGCGAGCCAACAACAATCACATCCTTGTCGATAGGGTCTTTTCGAATCCGACCCTCAAACTGCGCCTCTTCGCCGTGACGCAATCGATAATCGACGTTTTTTGAATTGTCCCAATCATCGATTCGGAAATGAGCCGACCAACCGGGATACTGGATCGCCTCTTTCGCCACCTGTGTCCATTCGGACTCACCCTCGGGCCGCAAGTCCAATGCGACTTCGCGATCCTCTTCCGGCATCAAGGGGAACAACTGAGCAGTGAGTTTGAGTGTCCCGCGATCGTGGGTGTAGACGGCAAACGCCAGCACTTCGTCTCGGGGCACCTTTAACAGCGGCCCTTTGCTCCCCTTCCGTTTCGTTGTCCACCACTCGCCGACAGCATCGGAATCAAGCTTGGGAAATTCGGTCCCGAAAGGTTGCGGCGATTCCGCAGGAAGCCGCCCCATCCATCCAGCAACTAAAAAACAGACGCAAAGAAACCTAACAAGCATGAATCATCTCCGGCGGATTGTTGGAACGCCCAATGATAATCATTGCGAAGCGTTCAAAGAAACCTGTCGCGTGATTCGAGGCGCTAAGACGTCGCGTGGTACTGCGTCGATCCGCGATTCGCTCAAAAAAGCGAACCGCGTGCAATGAACAACACGCGGCGGGAGGAGTAGGCTGGAGCCGTCGAGCACATCGCTAAGCGGCGTCAAGTTAGTTCAACGCCCAGTCTCTTACAGACCGACTGCCTACGCGTGCGTGAGATCGTCAATCGCCGAGGCACCGAAGCATGCGGCGCGACGTCTAATTTTCAAGCCAATGAGGATCGGCAATTTGCCTCGCCATGGTGGCCAAACGCGATTGAGTGTCGAGCATTCGCTGCCAAGCAGTCATCTTCAAGACGACCTCTTGGCTATTGTCGTCGCTTCGCGCGGTCTCGATCAATTTCTTCAACCGCGACTGCAAGTAATCAAGAATCTCGCAGAGCTGAGCCTTCTGTCCGGGAGAGAGGTCATCCGGAACGGAGGGAACTTCTTGAATCTGAATGACTTCAGCCGGGTAGGGGGACTTCGGCTCGCATCCCAAGTCGAGTTTGATCGAACTCTCGGAAGACGCCATCTCCCGCTGCACTGTCTGACCCTCGGAACCCATCGCCTCCAACCGCGCCGCGATCTCGGACTCGGAACCCACAAGCATCAAGCTACGCCCGACCGATATCAGATCACCATGGCGGAGAATCTTCAGCTGGCACTCGACGCCATTTACTTTGGTGCCGTTGGTGCTATCAAGATCGGTCAGAACCAACCGGTCGTTGTCGCGTTGAACCTTGAAGTGGCATCGACTCACCCGTTCATCATTGAGCTGGATGTTGTTGCCTTCCTCACGGCCAATGGTCAGCGGCGTCTCCAGGTTCTCGTAGATCTTGCCGCGATCCGCGCCATGAAGAATCTTCAGCGTTACGCCCGTCATAGGGCACTCCACAGGAAGGTGGTCAGGGATAAGTTATAAATGCCGGTGACCAGTATAGACGCCTCGGGTGCCCTAGTCATTGCCGTAAAATCCGCTTCCCGCGACATTCTCGGATCGAAATCCTAGCTGATTTCAGCGATCACACACTTGAGATAGTCGCTCTCGGGGCACGAGATTGCCACGGGATGGTCGGGAGACGGTCCGCGATTCTCCAAAACGATCAGGTCGCGATGGCGACGGCGGCCAACATCCAACAGCATGTTCAAGAAATCAGAGCGCGAAACTCGTCCGGAGCAACTGCAGGTCGCCAACACCCCGCCAGGCGGCAGGAGATCGACAGCAAGGGAGTTTAATCGGCCGTAAGCCCGCATGGCGCTATCAATCTGATGGCGAGATCCGGCGAATCGAGGCGGATCCAGGACAATCGCGTCAAAGGTTTGCCCCTCCTCGGCAAGCTGTTTCAGCGTGTCAAAGCAGTCTCCCTGCCGAAAATCGATCGCCTCGACTCCATTTCTTTCCGCCGCATTCTTGGCCGCCTCCAAAGCTGACTGACTCGAATCAACGCCCGTGACCTGAGCCGCACCCGCCTTGGCCGCGACCAATCCGAAGCCGCCCGTGTAGCAGCAGACGTCCAAAACCGATCGTCCACGCAGGTATTGCGCCACTGCCATGTGATTGAGACGCTGATCCAAATAGCCGCCGGTCTTCTGGCCGCTTCTCAAATCCACTTGCAAGTCCAAGTTGTTCTGGCGGTAGTCGACTGGGGCATCGAGCTCGCCACCATGCCATTGCTCGATCGCCTCGACTCCCTCGTGCTTGGCGGTTCGGCTCTCGACCCGGGCCATGATTGCCCTCGTATTCAGTTTGCTGCTGAGGTAATCGAGAATTGAGTCCTTCCAACGCATCAAGGCTCCGGACGTGAACTGGACGCCTAAACAGTCCGCATAGCGATCGACGATCAGCCCGCTCAGCAGATCAGACTCGCTGAAGACGAGCCTTTCGGCGGCATCAGGATCGATCGGACCGGTCAAGCGTCGACGCTGAATCGCGGCATCGATGCGAGCCTGCCATAAGTCTTCACCAATCTCAATGGAAGAGCCAAAGGCGTACAGGCGAACCCTCAAACGACTCGCCGGATTCACCAATCCGCGGGCAATCCAGTTGCCATCGTGATCGATCAAGTCGACGACCTGCCCACAATCCAAATCGCGGCCATCCTCCGCCATCGCGTGGGCATGGACCCACGGATGCCGCGCCAAGAATGGGAAGTGTCGAGACGGCTTGAGACGCAGGGGGATGGGTTGGTCGGAAACCGTCACGTAATTTTCTTGGTGTTGTAATTAAGTCTGGCGATCTGGAACTCATCTCACCGATGGTGACAATATTCCCGAGAAAACTGAAGTCGTCGACCCATTGGACCGACATTGCGTCACTTCTGCTGGCCCGTGCTCACCAGCCTGTCCAATCGTCAGAACAGACGCAAGTCGTCACAATGGGTCGTTTGAGGTACAGTCGGCGGATTGCCCGGACGATATATTTACCGTGAGGTAAAGGCCGAAATGACGGCAGTTGCCCATACGCCTGATTTGAATTGCTTAGAAAGGTCTGAATCATGACGCACGTCGTAGCCGAGCCCTGCTCAGGATGCAAATACACTGATTGCGTGGTCGTTTGCCCCGTAGAATGCTTCTACGAAGGCGACCAGATGCTCTACATCCACCCCGAAGAATGCATCGACTGTGAGGCATGTGTTCCGGAGTGCCCTGTCGAAGCGATCTTCCACGAGGACAATCTTCCCGACGAATGGAAGAGCTACCTGGAACTGAATGCCACGAAGTCGGAGTCCGGTGACTGCGAAGTGATCACCGAAAAGAAAGAGCCGCTCGCCGATCAGTAGGTCGCGTGCAAATGGTTCCGCGACGATCATGACTCCGGTCATCATCGTGCCGTCGGGATCGGTCCCGTGTCGCAAAATCAAAAACGCCCGACGAGAGCCATCACTCTCGCCGGGCATTTTTGCTGGTACGCTGCACACGAGCGTGGTGTGATTTCGCCGATCAACCCACTGCGGGAAGGAAAGTCTTCCAACACTCGTAGCGTGGATCTTCCATCGATTGAATGAGCGCGGGGTTCACACGCGGCTTTTCCGGCCGAGTCAGCAACTTCATGCGTGCTTCCTTCGGCGTGCGTCCACCCTTCCGGCTATTGCATCGAAGACAACAGCAAACGATGTTCTCCCACGTCGTCGGTCCACCATGCGACCGCGGCACGACGTGATCTAAACTCAATTTGTGAGTCGGCTCGCTACGACCGCAGTACTGACATTTGTGATCATCACGAGCGAACAAGTTCTTCCGGTTGAATCGGACCGCTTGTGCCGGCATCTTGTCAAATCGCGTCAGTCGTACGATCCGTGGCACGCGCAGTTCGAAGTTCACCGCTTGGATGTAGTCCTCGCCATCCTGCTTATCCATCGAAGTCAGTTGACTCAACTCGCACCAACTCTCAAAGTCGTAGCTGACGAATTGACCGTGCTCGTTCTCGATAACCTCTGCGCAGTCTCGGTACAGTAACGTGAACGTACGACGCACGTTCACCACTCGAATCGCCATGTAGAAGCGATTCAGTACTAGAACATTCGTTTCAAGCAAACTCTGTGACATGGTCGCTTTGATCCCTCAACCGGCTATGGAGACGAACGCAAGGACGAAAAGAGGTTTGGTGGGAATGACAGGACGTCGCGAGAAGGCCACGCCATTCTACTAACAAACCTAAACCCCCGTTCCATGGTGCCAAGATCGGGAGATTGTAAACGACTTAACCGGTATGGTTTCTAGTCTCGTCTTCCTCGACACCTGGGGATGCCGTCTGGGTTCACGCTTGGGCGGGGGCCACAACACCTAAACTGCTGGACCAGACCAGGCGAAACAGCGGAATTCGATTGTTTTTCGGCACCTGATTGATTCGATGCTGATTTCTCTGAACGACCCTGCGAGGGTCAACTTAACGGACCCCCTACACGATCTTTGATGAAAATAGATGTGATCCAATCCGGGGCATCCGAAGCTGGACTCCTGGGCCCAGACTGGACCTTGGGACTTCCGCTGGCCACGTCCGTTGCCGGCGGGTGGTTTGGTTGGGTCGAGCCGACCGGCACCGTGTTGGCAGCGGCCACGCTGATCCTGCTTTGCATCGTCGCATGGGCAGGCAACCTGATCACGCTACCCGGAAACTGGATCGCCGTGGCATTGATGGCGGGATACGCCTTGCTCGGACCGACCGAGGGTCGCGCTGCGATCGGTTATGCGCCTGTCATCGCAGCGTTCGCCTGTGCCATGATTGGCGAAATCTTCGAATTTATTGCCGCCGCCTTCGGGGCTCAAAAGGCGGGTGCGAGCCGAAAATCGACGATCTTTGCTGTCATTGGATCGATGTGTGGCGCTCTCCTCGGCGCGATCATTGGTCTTCCCATTCCGATCGTCGGGCCGGTGTTGGCCGCAATTCTTTTCGGCGGAATCGGTGCTACGGCGGGTGCGATGTTTGGCGAATGGACCGATGGAAGATCCTGGCGGGAGAGTTGGCCGATTGGCCATGCAGCGTTTTGGGGACGGACCTTCGGCACGCTCGGAAAAGTCACCGCGGGGATGATGATCATCGTGATCGCAATCGCCAGCGTTGTGTTTTGATAGCAAGCGTAGCTCGATTGACTCCGACGGCTCGATTTTCCTAACGTCCCACGACGTCTTGCTGACCTGAAAAGACGGTACCGCCTGCAGATCGCGATGGAATGCGATCGACCAACGTAAAGGACTACCACGGAACATGTCGCACGGGCGCCGAACCAATGATCGCCGTCGACGTGTGCTGTACTCAGCACATCAAGCCGATCATGCGCCCTCGACGGCGGCAAGCCGTCGCGAGGCAATACGACTGCGTGAAGCGCGGCGTCCACAGGCGGCCTATGGTTCGCGAGTTCATCGACGAATTCGTGGTCGCTGGTTCTCTTTGGTTCCGATTCGACGTCGCACCATGGTCACCGTAGCCAGCCTGATTGGGCTCGCTGCCGTGCTGCTCTGTGGAGCTCATTACGCATCGGTCGCTTGGCCGGCAATTGCCTATCGTCCAGAAATCGCTCGTCCGCTTCGCCTGGATCGGCCAGACAGTTTTGGTCGCTGGTTCATGGTCGCCATGCTGACCGTGTCCGCTGGTATCTCCTTGATGATCTACCAGCTCCGCCGTTATCGAAATGACGATTTCCAAGGACATTACCGTCTTTGGAGGCTCGTGATCATCGTGATGGCCGTGGCAAGCATCAACTCCCTGGTCTCCATCATCGATTGGAGCGGTGCTCTGTTGGACGCCGGCTTCGGTAAACGAGTTGCATTAACGGGCAGTGACTGGATCCGTTTGCTTGTCTCGCTGGGAGGTGCGGTGCTGGCACTACGGCTCGTCGCGGAAGTGCGTCGCTGTCGCTCAGCGGTGATCATGATGTCGATCTCATCGCTGCTGTTCGCGATTCCGGAAGCGGCGAAGTGGAACGTCTTGGAAGTCGACTCCCTTGTGAAGTGGACGCTCGCTACTTCTGCACCATTGCTTGGCTGCACCGCGTTGCTACTGGCATTGGGGAGTTACCTTCGCATGCTTTATCGCGAGGTCAAGGAAATCAACGAAAGCGATTCGTTGCGAGATCGCTTTCAAAACATGCGGATGCGGCTCTTTCAAAACTCCGACGCGGAGGAAACCGAAAACGATGGCCGATCTAATCAAGAAGTGGCAGAAGACGAACGCCGCGGTTGGTGGCGACGCAAAACGAAGGATCCGGCCGCTGCCGTCCAAGACGCAGAGGATGACGCCGATGACCTCGACGAACCCGAGGAGGCCTACGAGGAGGAGTCAGATCCAGATCAATCCAAGAAGAAATCTTCGACCCAAGGGGATCGAGGCAAACGTCGCTGGTTGGGTCTAAGGAAGGCCAAGCCAACATCGACCAAGGATTCGAAAGCGGAAGAGGCTAAACCGGAACCAAAGGTCGCGAAAGAAAAGCCGAAAACCGAAGAGAAGAAGAAACGCCGATTCTCTCTCCGGCGAAGCCCGGAGAAGACCGACTCGAAAACCGAAGAGAGTAGGCAGCCCAAAAAAGAGGTTGTCGCAAAGGATGAGCCGGCTAAATCTGAAAGCGAAACCAAATCCAAACCGAAACGCGGCCTGGGATGGTTCGCGCGCAAGAACGCATCCGACAAAAAGCCGGATCCAGAATCGAGCGAACCGAAACGTAGTAGTGGTTCACGAGATGACGTGCGTTCGGCGCAGGATTCCAACGAGGAGCCCCAAATCGATCCAGATGAAATCGACTGGAGCACGTTGAGCAAGGCGGAGCGACGCCGACTTCGAAAGCAACTCAAACGTCAAAACCGGGCTGCGTAGCAAATGCCTGATCGGTGGCTGCCTGATCGGTGGCTGCCTGATCAGCCGCGTTTGGGCCGCGGAACTTTACTTCGGCCGCCACCACCCTTGCCACCTTTTCGACGCTTCTTCTGTGGCCCGGATGTCTTGCCTACCGGCTTGTCGAGTTCCACCTCTGACAATGGCTTTCCGATGTTCTCCTTCAACTGCAGCACTCGATCGCGAAGCGACGCCGCGCGTTCAAACTCCAAAGCCTCCGCAGCGGCCAGCATCTCTTGTTCGAGGGCATCGACGTACTCGACCGTGATGTGAACCACTTCGGCATTGTCTTGCGCATCGGCGACCGTCTTTCGACGTTTTGCCGCCTCCGCCTCGATCCCGGCCCGGATTTTCTTCCGTACGGTTTCCGGAGTGATGCCATGCTTTTCGTTATAGGCTTTTTGGATCGCGCGACGGCGTTCGGTTTCATCGATCGCCAGTTTCATCGCCACGGTGACTTTGTCAGCGTACAAAATCACCTTCGAGTTGGCGTTTCTCGCTGCCCGTCCAATCGTCTGAACCAGACTCGTCTCACTTCTCAGAAAGCCTTCCTTATCCGCATCGAGAATTGCGACCAGCGATACCTCCGGAAGGTCAAGACCTTCTCGCAATAGGTTCACGCCCACCAAACAGTCAAAATGCCCAGCCCGCAACTCCTGCAAAAGGTCAACTCGCTCGAACGCGTCGAGCTCGCTGTGCAACCATCGGCAACGAACGTTCTGTTCTTGGAAAAAAGTGGACAGATCTTCGGCCAATCGTTTTGTCAGGGCAGTGACCAGCACGCGTTCGTCACGTTCAGCCCGCAAACGTATCTCTTCCAGCAAATGCTTGACCTGACCCCGAGCTGAGACGACCTCGACCACGGGATCGAGCAACCCCGTGGGTCGAATGATCTGCTCCACGACCTCTCCTCGCGTTCGTTCGAGCTCATAGTCACTTGGCGTCGCGCTCACAAAACAGATTTGGCCCGTCCGCTGTTCCCACTCTTCGAACTTCAACGGTCGATTGTCGAGCGCACTGGGTAGCCGAAATCCATGTCCGACAAGCGTCTCTTTACGGCTCCGATCTCCAGCGTACATTGCTCGAACTTGCGGCACGGTGACGTGAGATTCATCCACGAACGTGATGAAGTCATCCGGGAAGAATTCATACAACGTGTCAGGGGTTGCTCCGGGCGGCTTACCCGAGAGCGGACGACTGTAGTTTTCGATTCCCGGGCAATGCCCGACCTCGGCCATCATTTCCAAGTCAAATCGCGTTCGCGCCGACAATCGCTGTGCCTCTAATAATTTGCCCTGCGATTGAAACGTCTCCAATTGCTGGGCCAGCTCCTCCCGGATCACACGTAGTGCGCTTTGGATCCGGTCTTCGGGCATCACAAAGTGGCGTGCGGGATAAATATAGACATGGTCCAGCGTTCGAATCGTTTCGCCGGAGACTGGTTTGATGATGGAGATCTGCTCGATTTCATCACCCCACATCTCGATTCGATACGCAAATTCTTCGTAGCTTGGCCACAACTCAATCGAGTCGCCACGGACACGAAACTTTCCTCGTTCAAAAGAAACGTCGTTGCGTTCGTACAAAACGTCGACCAGCTTCAACAGCAGATGATCCCTACGAGTCTTTTCACCTTTGTGCAGAGGAACAATGAGCTCCTTGTAGTCCTTGGGAGACCCAAGTCCGTAGATGCTACTGACAGACGCGACGATCACTACGTCACGACGACTGACGAGGGAGCTTGTCGTCGCGAGCCGCAGACGGTCAATCTCTTCATTGATGGATGCATCCTTTTCGATGTACACATCACGCTGCGGTATATAGGCCTCTGGCTGATAGTAGTCGTAGTAGCTGACGAAATAATGAACGGCGTTCTCTGGAAAGAAGTCTTTGAATTCGCTGTAGAGCTGCGCCGCGAGGGTCTTGTTGTGACTCAATACCAGCGCGGGTCGACCCAAGTTCGCGATCACGTTCGCCATCGTGTACGTCTTCCCGGTGCCGGTGGCCCCCAGAAGCACCTGCGCATTGCGACCGCTTTGAAATGCCTTGGTTAAAGCGTCGATCGCTTGCGGTTGGTCACCCGCCGGCTGGAATGGCTGATGCAAATGGAAAGGCGCCGGCTCGAGCTCTTCGTCCGACTGTCGGTTTGCCTGGTTTTCCGATGTCGACATCAGTGACGATCC
>JBPCVD010000264.1:0-6603 GCA_051010815.1 Rubripirellula sp. | reverse complement strand
GTCCAACAGCGTTGAAGCGATCTCAGTGAAATACCTCACGACCAAGAAACTCTCCGGCGGAACCCGCAAGGAATACAAATCCACGGTCACCAAATGGACTGCCTGGGGCAATGGCGTCGATGTCGACCAAATCAACCGGTCCCACATTCGTGATTTTCTGGATTGGGTTCACGAACAAGCTGCTGAGAACGGCGGCTCCAACCCCGGTCGAACGGCGAACAAAGCGAGAGAGAATCTCCGCGCGATCATGTCGTGGGCCTGGGAGCAAGATTACGTCGCGAAGCTTCCCCGATTCCCCAGCCCGAAACCGCAACGTGATGTCGCTGGTCGGCACTATCTGACAAAACCAGATCTCAACGCTCTGTATTTTGCCACCTACCAACTGCCGCAATTGCGCGGCTGGAAGCAACCTTTCACGGTCGGCCATTATTGGCGAGCGGCGCTGGTCGTATTCTTCAACTATGGAGTCGATACCGGGACGGTGTTCGGGTCTGCTGGATTTCACGAGCCGATATTGTGGCGACATGTGTCATGGCGTCCGGAGCCACCAAACGGTCAGGGCAAAGAGTGTCGATACGGTTGGCTGTACTATCGGCGCGTGAAAACGAACAAGCAGTTTCATCGCCCCATGAGCCGCGTCGTTCACTCGCACCTGAAGAGCATCCGACCGGAATCGCCGCAGCCGGACGAACCAGTTTTCGCAGGCGGCACCTCGCGGCCGAACAAACAGTTTCAGCTCTTGTGCGAATTAGCGGGTGTCAAGCCAAAGCAGGATGTGGAGACTGGCGAAGAGAAACTTTGGGTGTTGAAAGATCTCAGAAAGACTGCGGCGACCTACTACGACGAACACATGCCCGAGTCGTCGATTGAGATTCTCGGCCATTCGGTCGGCGGTGTCACGTATCGGCACTACGCCCACCGGGACCCGCTCGCGTTCAAAGCGATCATGACGCTGCCGCAGCCCACGGCATTCTCGGCCTTGCACCACGGATTTGACGGCGAGTGTCCGTGCTGCCGCCGGAAATTCGACCAAGCCTGACGGGTGTCAGCTTGTTCACCGACTTCCCAGAACCTCCGCGTAACCTGCGGAGGTGTCCCGACCGAAGCCGCCAAACCGGTTTTCTTCGTGCGGTAGACTGGTCCAACCGAAGGGAGTTCAGAGTCATCCCTCCAGTCTGACTTAGGGCAGTCACGTTGCCATTGATGAAATTTTTGCACGGTCAGCGCTGCAGCTTCGACGGCTAAAACTTGACCGTGGTACGCGAGTAACGACACGGGCATCGCGTTTCGAGAGTCACTGAAAAGCAAGAGGGGTACAGTGCGTCAGCGGAAGGCTGTGAGCTCCGTCAACTTCGCTTTGGCGAGGCGGTCAAGAGAATTGAGTCGTTGCGGTCACTTGATCTCGAAATGGGACAACGTCAGTCACTCGGTCCGCAAGTCGTCCGGCAGAGGACTGACGTAAGACCGACGCTGGTCCGAATCATTTCGAGTTGCCCATCGAGCGGCGGAATCCGCGAAGTGAGGGGTCTCCTCTTCAATGTGGGCCTCCGTCCAATAAGTCAGGCGAATGCAAAAAGCGGCAAGCATATACACCGGGTTCATACGAGCGCCCACCTTGCAGGTAAATACGGATCGATCGTCATCGAACGACTCCACCTTCATATCCCAAGTGACTTGGAACGTCATCGGGACGAACCCGAGAAACCTTCCCTTGGTTCGAGGACTAACCAGGAAGACGTGATGTTTCTCCCTGGTTTCCTCGCGGTAAAGCTGCGTCATCACGAAACCGCCACAACTCTCGTCATTGCGAAAGACCCACCCACCGTCTGGATCGCGGTAGACAAACATCTGTTTGTGCGCCCCCGTGGCCGGCGTGCACGCGATGTAATCTTCGTTGGAAAAATGCACGACCCAGTCCGCCAGGTCCATCCGTTCCGCAGGAAGATCGACGACAACGG
The DNA here is from genome assembly GCA_051010815.1 of Rubripirellula sp. GTDB lineage: Bacteria > Planctomycetota > Planctomycetia > Pirellulales > Pirellulaceae > Rubripirellula. The sequence goes on along the minus strand of JBPCVD010000264.1, from coordinate 4,645 downwards.
AGAAGGATGACGTAAAACTGTCTGGTTTTGCCATGGAATTGCTAACCGCTCTTCGGTTGAATGGTTCGATTTGGGGGTGATCAGATCGTTTGGTAGCCGTCCCGTACCCAATGAGAGACGAGATCGCGAAACTCTTCGTGTTTGTCTTGATACGAAAAGTGACCGCAATGATCAAAGACATGCAGTTTGTTCCGCTTAATCCGCTGACTAAGCCGGTTGGCATTGTCGAGAAGCAACAACTGGTCTTGGCCGCCCCAGAAAATGAGAACAGGGATGTCGATGTCTTCAAGCTTGGGATCGACCGTCGCCAAACTTTCGGGATACTGCCTGAACCACTCGGTGATCACACCGATACGACCTTCGTAGGACTCGATGTAGTCGGAAACCTCCGCCTCATTTGGAACGTAGTTTAGGTAGCAGATTCGGTTACCTGCGTTTACAAAAGTTCCCGCACCACCAATCTTGAAGATCAGCCGCCAGAAAGCCGAGTCGACCACCTTGCTGATGATGCTGCCGTTTGAGGATGGCTTGATGCCAGGTCCATCACCGATGATCAGACTCTCGACTTGATTCGGGAAATTGGTGACGTAATGTAACGCGGCTGACATTCCGATATCTGGACCAACGAGGTGAGGTTTCTCGATCTCGAATTCAGCAATGAAATCACTAAGGAATTGGCCCTGTGCGGCGAAGGTCATGAACTCGGAGCCCCCCTCGCTACGCCCAAACCCAGGAAGGTCGTAGGCATAGAGGTTGAACTGAGACGCAAATCGCTCCCAAATCGGCGCGAACGCGACGATACTCTGCGGAAGAGGGTTAAGAAGAATCAGCGTTGGGTTGTCAGGAGAACCGGCGTGTGCATATCGAACGTTGACACCTGCGATTTCCCGAAACTGAAGCGGCATCGGAGCCGGGCTCGAAAAGGTCGGCTGTTGTCCGAACCCGGAACCTTGGGCACGTTTGATGTCCCCATATTCGGGCGTGACTAACAGAAGTACGCTGGTACTGAGACGGTCGAGCAACGAGGGTTTCTTCATCATTTTGCCATGCGCCTCGATTGGAGTCGGCAATTGTAGACCTGCGATGTTCCTTGAAGCCGAATAGGCATGCTGTCAAGGAATCGGTGGAGTGGGGAGAAAACGCATCCTGCGGTGTAGAATGTAACGTGGCGGGATGCGTATTCCCAGCACTCAATCGATGGCTTTGTCGCCGCCGGTCGACTCGGAATCGTAACCAATGCAAAGCGATGCCAAGCAAACGCCCATCACCAGGACAACGGTCAGGTTCGCAAGTGGCCGGGCATCCCAAGGAATGAATGCCAAGACAATCGAAGTCGCTCCGCAGAGAAGGATCGCTGCGGGCAACCCCCGTCCAGGTTTGTGGTTTCCGTCCGCGCGCGACACCCATTGGATAAGGGCCAGACAGATTAGCCCCATACCCCATGCGAGAAACAAGAGCGTCCTTCGTTCCGGCTCATTGGAATGCAGAATAATCTCGATTTGCTCCTCCAGCCCCACTGCAAACGCGACGATGCTCATGGTCAATGGCACGTGGCCGTAAACCCACAATCGAGTCTTCGCTCCCAGATCCTGCAATGCTGCGCCATTGAGGCGGGAAAAGTACACCCACCAGAGACAGAACACGCTACTGATCGCAACCGCACATCCGATAGCGAACGCGAACGTCCGATGATCGGCGGTGCCAACCCTGACGATCCCTGCAAAGCACTCTCCAAGGGTCAAGGTCACGAACAGGCCCAGTCGCTCGGGGACATGAGAGACACTCAACGGAAGATTCATTTTGCTACGCACCGGCAGTAGCAGTGGTGTGGCCAACTGCAGAAGAGCCGCCAACGCTACGAACGCTAGTCTCCAATTTGGATTGGTGAAAACAATCGCCACCAGCAACGGAACAAGGGCGACCGAATACCCAATCACGAGTATCCGAGTCGTCTGCCGCGCCGCTGGGATATGTAGCCCTGCAAGGTAGTTAAAGGCAATCGTGAAAAACCGCAGAAAGATGTACGCGATGACGAAGGGCCGAAAGTCATCGGTAAGCCAATCGTGCAACGTTGCGATAAACAAGACCAGAAACATCTGGCTGAGGCCTGCGATCCGATGAAGCAGATCGTCTGAGTCGAAACGGTCGTTGTAAAACGTGTAGCTTGTCCATGCCCATTGCAGCAAGACAAACAAGACGGCAAATTCAAGGAAGCTGCGTGGTGATCCTGAACTGCTCAGGGAGTGTGCCGTTGTGGCTATCGCCACAACGAATGCCAGATCGTAAAACAACTCCATCCAAGTCGCTCTACGCTCGTTTGTAGGTTTGTGAAGCGTTGGAGGATGGATCGCTCGGAGCAGAAAACGCATACCGCCGCCCGTTGGCAAATTTCGAGTCTAGTTTGATTCAGCATCATCCACGAATCCGTGCCACGGGTTCCAGTTTTTGGCAACGGGAACGATTCCCGTCTTTTCAGCATGCTCCTCGTAAATCGTCATCAATTCCCGCAGCTTGTCGGGCATGTCCTCTTCGAGTGGCTGCGTCTCACCAGGATCATTCTTGATGTCATAAAGGTGCCACCGTCCGTCTCCGTACATTCCAGTTCTTACAAGCATCGCCTTGAAGTCACCAGCCACCACGTAGCAGTTGCCAAAGAGTTCAAACGCGACCCATTGTTCCTCGTTGCGCGGTCGCTCGGACTGTCCCTCGATAAATGAACGCATGGAGACACCGGAGGGTGACGTCAGTTTACGTCCCCTGAATTCCCGCATCGGATGTTCGACCCCCGCGTAATCGAGAATTGTCATCGGTACATCCTTCACACTTGCAAACTCGTTGGTAAACTGGCCTTCACGACTCGAAGTTGTATCTTTGGGCGGGATGATCAAAAGGGGAACTCGAATGCCGCCCTCGCCGATAAACCATTTCCACCACTGCAATCCTCCTGTGGACGCGTTGGCCCAGTCGGTGCCGATAAAGGCGAACGAATCACCACGACCGATGTGCGAAATCTCTTGATTGAAGGAAGCTCGAATCCACTCTGCGAAGGACGGATCGGCTAATTCACCTTTCGTACTTTGTCCTTCCGGACCATTGTCGGACATGTAGACGATCAATGTGTTGTCAAGTTCACCGGTCTCCCGCAGGTAATTCAGTACCATGCCAATGTGATAGTCCTGAGACTCTATCATGGCTGAGTATGTCGCCATCGACCGCGCTTCTCTTTGCTTCTCTTTCTGGCTCAAGTTGGACCATGCGGATATCAACGGATTACTTGAGTAGGTCGGATAACGCGCGTCTGGAGGGATCAACCCGTGCTTCTTCTGAGCCTTGAATCGTTCACGCTTCAGTCCCTCGTAACCCACGTTCAGATAGTGCTCGTAATATTTGTCGATCAGGAAGTCGGGCGCCTGCAAGGGAGCGTGCGCTGTTGTGTAGGCGACGTAGGCGAAGAACGGCTTGCCGTCCTCACGGCCCTGCTGAAGATACTCCAGTAATTTGGACGTATACAAGTCATCCGAATAAACTCCGATTGGTCGCTCGACCTCCTTTCCATTTTCGTAAAACTGCTCGTCTGGAATCTTGCCTTCCTTGACCATTGCAGCAACTTCGGGATCATGCATGTTGACATGGAACACCCCTTGATTCCAATGATTTGACGCACCGGAGTGGATTGCATAGCTTCGCTCAAAGCCCCATTCGTGTGGGCCCTGTCCTCCATGGTGGGTTCCGCCCAAATGCCATTTTCCGACCATGCACGTTCGATACCCAGCGTCTTGAAGTAGTTCGGCGATCGTGGCGGTCGATTGCGTCAAGTAGGTTTCGTACCCCGGTTTGCCCTTGGCCGGTGGGTAGACGGAGAAATCAAATGTACCGAGCCCAACCTCGATCGAGTCATTCCCGGTCAGCAACATCGCGCGAGTCACCGAGCAAACAGGTGATGCGTGAAAATTCGTAAAGTTGATTCCTTGATTAGCGAGGCGGTTCAAAGTGGGCGTTTTCGTGATTGCACCGAACATCCCAAGATCTCCAAACCCGATGTCATCACCGACAATCAGCAGTACATTCGGCCTTTCATCAGAATCCTGGGCGCGGCCTGACCTCGACAGTCCGATAAGAGTTGCGGCAATTACGCACAGGAAGATTGGCGTCCAGCGAACCATGAGTTTTCCAGGGAACGAATGATAGGAACGGGCGGCTAATCTAATCTCACCGCAGGAGCAGGGCGGAATGGTTTTGATTATAGGCAAAAGACAATGCATTGATCGCGGTGAAGAGACTCATGCCTGAGTTGAGATGCCGGTAGCGTTGGCGGGTACAAAAGTTGCCATTTCCGGTCCAGTCTTTATCGATTCCTCGGCGTGGAGGCTGCATCGGCCGCTCGAAATTACAGAATTCGCTTCGCCGCAAACTTGGCGCGATCCCGGACCGGATGCAGACGAAAGTGCGCCGAACCGGTTTAACTGCCATCGGTCTCCGGACCGAAGCGTCTGAGGCGATTTTCTTCGCTGCTTCGACTTGTCCAACCGCCAGCTCGAAATCTCGCCTGCATCCATCGGGTGAACGGTTCCGATTTCCGCCTTAGGACTCGACGGAAACTAGCAGTTTCAAATTGCTAGTTGAATGGAACGTATTCCTGTGACTT
>JBPCVD010000263.1:0-2907 GCA_051010815.1 Rubripirellula sp. | reverse complement strand
TTCCTGATGTTGTACAGAGCATCTCCCATGAGCTTGAAGTCGCCACGACGAATGGTCGGAAGTCTCACACTGCCGGATACGTCAAAGACGATTTCATTGCGTTTGCTCTCGGCTCCACCGAAACGGGGACAGGCATTCACAGCGATAGAGCGTGGCGAATGCCAGCAAAGAACGGCATTCTCTTCTCCCTGCTCGACGCGTCTTCTTTCGGGGATGCTCCATCTGATTCCTTGCCTGTCCCCAAATCGGGTCCCCAAATCGGTCCCAAATCGGTCCCAAATCGTTTGGTCCCCTAATCGTTTGAGCTAAACGGAGTGATAGGCATCCCCTTGGTTGCGTTGAGACCGTTGACCTGTGTGGCAACAGACACGGACTAGCTGAAGCAGATGATCTCGGTGCGTGACCTAAAACCATTTCGAGCGGTCGTGTGGAAGCCAGGCAATGTGTCGATATTGATTGTGCGGGGTGGACCACTTCGGCCGTCGTTTGCGGGCTCGCGACTCCCAACGCCCGGGACGGTCACCGACCCGGTGATCGACGATTGCCGTCAGCATTGCATCGATCAACAATTCGCGGTTCTCTGGCCGGGCAGTTTCAATTTTCGGAGTGAAGGCAGTCAGAGCTTGCTTGGCTTCTTCGAAACTTAACCTACGAAGCTCGATGTCGCTTGCGTTGGCTGCCACGGCCATCACAGTGCGAATTAGGTTTAAGGGCAGCATGCGACTCCAAATTTCTTTGTGAACGATCTCGGGCGTCTTGCAGCGGAGGATATCCATTTGCATGGTTGACTTGATCGACCGTATGACGACCACTCTGTCCCGCAGTCGTCCAACGAGAATCGCGAATCTGCGTCGGTCGCGTTTGTCTGGCGCGGCGGGACGCAACACGAACACCGCAGTTTCCAAGTTCTGTCAGATCTCGAAAAGACAGTTGGAATCCAACCTGTGGCTGTGAACGAATCAATGAGTTCTGGCACAACAGTCAGTCGAGTTTCCGGAAAATCTCGAGAGTTCATTTCGCATTTTGCTTGACACATGCCTGGGGAACCCGCAGCATAAAGCCTACAGCTAACGAGGGGATAGCTACACCTCCTTGGGAGGAAGTCCTGCTCTCCCCTTTCAAAGCACGCATATTGTGGATTCCCCAGCCATGCCAAGCAAGAAAAGTGAACGAATCCGCCGCCGCTCATCCAGAAGATTAACCAGACAGGGGGATCCACTTCGCCGCCGTCCACGAATAGAGGCTTTGGAGGATCGGCGGCTGCTGGCTGCAGCACCGACGATCTCTATCGACGACGTGCAACAGCTCGAGGGTGACAGCGGTCCTAGCGGTTTCGTCTTCGCGGTCACCCGCTCAGGAAAGGTGAATCAGCCTTCGACCATTGGCTATGCCACCATGAACGACAATGCGATCGCAGGAGAAGACTACGAAGAGGCGACTGGCACGCTGAACTTTGCCGCCGGAGAAAGAACAAAAACGATCACTGTGGATGTGACGGGAGACGTAACCGAAGAGGGTGACGAGCAGTTCTTTGTCGATTTGAATGTCTTTGACAATGGTAGATTAGGCGATGGCCGCGGGGTTGGGACGATCCAGAATGACGATACGGCTCCGGCCTTACCAACGCTATCCATCGACGATGTCCAACTGGCCGAAGGCGATGGCAACACAACAGCGTTTGTCTTCACTGTCACTCGTACTGGCGATAAAAGCATCAGCTCCTCGGTCGAATATCAGACTGCCGACGGAACGGCCACGACGGCAGACAGCGACTACCAGGCGATTTCCGCCACGCCGCTTAATTTTGCGGTGGACGAAGCGAGTAAGACAATCACCGTCCTGGTCAACGGCGACACCGACGTCGAGCCACACCAATTCTTTACAGTCGAACTTTCCGGTTCAAACAACGCCACCATCGCTGACGGCATTGGCCACGGCACAATCCTCGATGACGATTCGACACCGATCGGACTGGTCAGTCATTGGACGGCCGACAACACGGCTGTTGACAATCAGGGTCTAAACGACGGAGCGCTGGTTAGTGGCGCTACGTACGCGACGGGGGTGATCGGCCAGGCATTTAGTTTCGATGGTGTAGACGACCGCGTCCAGATCGAAGATGACCCGAGTCTTCAACTCACCCAATCGATGACCATTGAGGGATGGGTGAGAGTCGACTCATTCCCCACCAGCGGGCACGGTCTGGTCCTGTTTCGAGGAGACGATCGTGGCGGGCTTGATCCCTATCATTTGACAACGACACCAAGCGGTCAAATTCAGTTCATGGTCAGCAACTTGACCCAGGGGGCCACATCACTCAATGCCGCAATGCCACAAGGCGAACTCGTCTACGTGGCCGGAACGTTGGAAGATGCGACGGGTGAAATGAGTCTTTATCTAAACGGCGAACGAGTGGCTCAGAAGACCACGTCGATACGATCCTTTGGTGCGTTGGACCCTGAAAGCAATCCCGGAATCGGCATCGGCAATCATGGCGGATACCCCTCAACGCCTCATAACTTCCCGTTTCATGGATTGATTGATGAGTTGAAGATTCACGATGTGGCTCTCTCAGACGCAGAGATCCTGGCAAACTTCAATGCGGTACGGTCCATCTCGATCGATGACGTGTCGTTGGTCGAGGGCGACAGCGGCGCGGCAGCGTTTGTGTTCACGGTTACGCCCAGCGGCGACACCTCGCAGACATCATCGGTGGATTTCGCGACATCCGCCGGTACAGCCACCGCAGACGTCGACTACACCGGGACCGTTGGAACGCTGACGTTTCCCGCGGGCGATAGCAGTCCACAGACCATCACGGTGATGGTCAGCGGCGACACGGTTGAAGAATCACACGAAACTTTCTTCGTCAATCTGTCCAACGTGGTGGGTGCAACGGTAGTAGAT
>JBPCVD010000262.1:0-4291 GCA_051010815.1 Rubripirellula sp. | reverse complement strand
CGCCGGCGACGTATCGATCACTGGGTCCGGTGGTTCGGAAGGCGTGCCCGTTGACTCGATCATTTGAGAAGTGATCAGTTCGCTCGCTAGATCATCCATGACCTGCTCAACCGCTTTTGGGTTCAAGTGAGCGTCGTTTTCACTCACCCAAAATGGAACGGTCGTTACCTCAATCGGGATCGATTGGAACCCTTCGGCGAGCATCGTCGCCGCCTTGTTACGCTGCGATTTTGCGAAGTGATACGTTCCCTCTTCGCTGTGGTAGTAAACGTCCGCGTACTTTGTGAAGAGGGTTTCAGGTTCTCTTACTGCGTTGAAGAGAAGGAAGCGTGCGCCGTGAGCGTTGGATTCCTTTTCGATTTCGCGGTACAGGGCGCGAGTCAAACGGATTCCGTAGTCGACCCTTGGGCTGGCAGGCTCAAGGAAAAGGGACAGGTGATGCTTGTCATTTCGCAGGTTGTCGCCCTGGTCAACGCGTTTCTGTAGAGCGGATTGCCATTCGTCGTGCCTCGGTAGCGATGGATCGTTTCTTGGATGATAGGCCGCTGGAAGTACGGTGCGTTCCCAGGCGTCATCGATGCGTTGAGGAACGAGATTACGAACCATCCGCAGCAGATTGATCGGGCTTTCCTCTGATTGAAAGGCTGTCGGTGTGCGATGCAACGACAGCGACCCGTCCAACAGGAGGAATGTTGGCTTGGGGTTCGCATTCGTTGGCCAATGGGTTGGGAAGGTGTTGTTCCAAACGTCGTTTTCAAGTGTTTGCCAAAGAATGACAAGATCCGCTCGAAACCCCCGTTCAAAGTACTCACGCAGAGCGAGCAGTTCTTGGTCTTGGCCATAGCCGCTGGTGCCGAGGGAGACGACGCGTGTTGCAACGGATTGTTCGCGTAGAGAGGACTCCAGCAGGCGTTCGGGCATGCGGTCAAATTCACACGCGGCCGCTTCGACTTGCGAGTCTCCCAGTAGAACGACGACGAATTCATCGTCCGAGTAGGTAAAGGACTGCCCGCGAAAACCGAGTTCATTCCGTTCGGTCTTCCCGCAGTGAGACCGCCAGCCAGAGGTTGGCGATGATGTCAGAGACAAAGCGCCGAGCAGCCACTCAGCGCTCGCCAGACAGCACAACAGCATCGCGAGTGACAGCAGGCACCGCGCCAAAACGCTCTTGCGGTTGCGACGAATCGAAACGACGCCCACGCCAATCGCAACGATCGCGATTTGCATTAAACGCAGCGAGAACGTTGCACTTGGCGACGGATCACCCCACATGATTGCAAGCTGCATCAGGAGCACGCCAGCCAGGCAGAAGGCGGCGATCATGCGGTCGCCGACTGGAACAGAATGCCAGAATCGTCCGTGCAGAATCTCATGACGGTTAGAACAGCGTGTAGATGAACGGAGCCGCGCCCGTCGAGCCAAGCATGACCAGCAGGCCCACCATCCCCAGGACGAGAAGGATTGGGATCAACCACCACTTTTTGTTTTCAGTAATGAAGACAACGAATTCTTGCACGAGCGACAATTGCTGTTGTTCGCCAGCTTCTTCGAATTCGTTCTTTTGTTCGGGTGACGACATGGGCGACTCAGGGAAACCGTTTGCGACAATGGAGGAGCGAATCTCTATGATTGGCGGTAATAGCTGGCGACGCTAGATGGTTGCTTCTTTGGGGTCCAATAAGTCTTGCTATCGTGATCGAGACCCCGATGCAGGGCGTCTCGATTGATGAGTCGAAATATCAGCCCAAACGGTAAGAATACTGCAAAGTAAATCAACAGCATGGCCAATTCGCCGATGACCCACCCAATGGGAATCGCAATGAGAGAGAGGAGCAGAAACAGCGGCTTGATCCAGTTTGGCGAGATCCAGCCGACAACGGCAATGACGCCTCCGGCAAGTCCGGCAATTGCAAGCGGCGTTCCGCTCGCGCCCCACAGCCATGCGACGGCCGGAATCGCGATCAGACAGATCGACGCGAATTGTCGAAGTTGTCTTTGACTGGGTTTCCAGTTCAGCTCCACGAGGCTCATGTAGGCGTCGCCTTTAGTCGAGTGTGAATTCAGCAAGGTGTTGTTTTCTGGCGTCGTCGGATGGCGTCGACGCTTGTTCGGTCTTGATCAGAACGTTTCTTCCCAGCACAAGGACGTCCATGCCGGTCATCATGAAGCAGCGGTAAGCGTCTTCTGGTGTGCAGACGATCGGCTCGCTTCGAACATTGAAGCTGGTGTTGATCAAGACTGGACAGTCTGTCTGCTGATAGAAAGCTTGCAGCAGATCATGTAACAGTGGATTGCGCTGGTCGTCCACGGTTTGGATTCGCGCGGAGTAGTCGACGTGCGTGATCGCTGGCAGTTTCGAACGTTGTTGGTGAAGTTGTTCGATTCCGAAAGCCTCGTCCTCTCCAGGTGGAAGCCGTATGTCTTCGTGGACGGGGGCAACGATTAGCATGTAGGGGCTCTCGTCGTCCGGCTGAAGTTCAAAGTATTCGTCGGCGTGCTCTCGCAACACGATTGGCGCGAAGGGGCGAAAGGATTCGCGAAACTTGATCTTCAGGTTCATTACAGATTGCATCTTCGGGCTACGCGGATCCCCCAAGATGCTGCGGGCGCCGAGTGCACGTGGTCCGAATTCCATCCTGCCCTGGAACCAGCCGACAACCTTTTCGTTTGCAAGATGACCGGCAACCGCGTTGCAAAGTTCTTCGTCGGTGTCGAATGATTCAAACGCCGCGTCGTGGCTCGATAGAGTCTCACGGATTTGCTTGTCAGAATATTGCGGTCCCAATAGCGAGCCTCGCTGGGAATCTTGTCCGCCAGGGGCTCTCGGCTTCTCAAGCAGTTGGTGCCAAATGAAGAGCGCCGTGCCCAGGGCGCCACCCGCGTCCCCGGCCGCTGGCTGAATCCAAAGTTTGTCAAACGGGCCTTCTCGGAGAATTCGTCCATTGCCAACACAGTTCAACGCAACACCACCGGCCAGGACAAGATTCTTGACACCCGTTTCGTGATGCATGTGTCTCGCCATGCGAAGCATGACCTCTTCCGTCACCGACTGAACGGAGGCAGCCAGATCCATTTCTCGCTGAGTTACCTCGGACTCGGGTTGTCGCGGTGGAGCTCCGAACAGATCGTGGAACTTTGCCGACGTCATCGTCAGCCCTTGGCAATAATTGAAGTAGTTCATGTCCATTCGGAACGAACCATCTTCTTTTAGATCGAGCAGGTGATCCAAAATCAGGTCGTGATAAATCGGCTGTCCGTACGGTGCGAGCCCCATCACCTTGTACTCACCGCTATTCACACGAAACCCGGTGTAGTAGGTCATTGCCGAATAGAGCAAACCAAGGGAGTGCGGGAATCGAATCTCGCTCATCAGTTCGATTTTGTTGCCTCGTCCCACCCCGCAGCAGGTCGTGGACCATTCGCCGACGCCATCGAGCGTCAGGATTGCCGCTTCGTCGAAGGGCGATGGAAAGAATGCGCTGGCGGCATGCGATTCATGGTGATCCGTGAATACGAAGTTGCTTTGGTATCGGTCATGAAGCCCACGGCGAAGCTCACGCGGCAAATGGAGTTTTTGCTTCAACCAAAGAGGCATCGCTTGCCGGAACGATGCGTATCCCGAGGGAGCGAAGGCGAGGTAGGTTTCCAGCAGTCGTTCGAATTTCGTGAGCGGTTTGTCGTAGAATCCGACATAGTCGAGTTGTTCAGGCTCGAGCCCCGCAGATTTCAGGCAGTAGTCCACTGCGTGCTGCGGAAACTCGAAGTCGTGCTTCTTGCGAGTGAAACGCTCTTCCTGCGCCGCGGCAACGATTTCACCATCGACGACGAGGGCGGCTGCCGAGTCGTGGTAAAAGGCCGAAATGCCAAGGATGGCTGTCATGTCGATCTCGTCAAATCATTCGCTCCGGCCTGAGCGGGAGAGCTTCAGGTTGCCAATGGGAAGTCTGCCAACGGTTCAGAGTCACCGAGGGAGGTAACGGGGTGATGTCGCAGGGCGAGGAATTCTACGCGATTGGGCTCTGTTTCGGCTATGTCGCTTTGCCGTTCAGCGACCGATCACCGCGTCTGGGTGATCGGGAGCGGAGTATTCGCGGATTCGAGCGGGAATCACCGGGATTGAAGCAGAAACGACAGGTGCTGATTCACCGTTGGCCATTCCGATTTGATGACGGAATAGACACAGGTATCTCTCAACGTTCCATCATTGTGTCGCTGATGATTCCTTAGAATTCCATCCAATTTCGCCCCCAGCCGTTCGATCGCTCGGCGGCTACGTTGGTTCATGAAGGAC